>CALLPZ010000491.1 GCA_938015405.1 uncultured Pseudanabaenaceae cyanobacterium | reverse complement strand
TGGGGCGTGGTTGCCCATGACTGGGTGGCGGCGGTGCTGGTGTTTGTCCTCAGCGGCATTAGTTTTACGATTTTTCGTCAGCAGAAGCAGGGGCGGACGGTGAGCTTGGTGCTGATGGCGATGATTGTCTGGTTGCGTCAGCCGATGAATGAGGCCCATGGCTTGGCGGCGGTTTGCTTGGCTGGATTGCTCTATTGGATTTCTCAGAAAATGCCTGATGATTTGGACTTGCCCCAACAAAATGCCCAAGGTGGCTCGAAAGGGATGTTTAAGCTATTTCGCGGCGATCGCGCGCTCATCCCCCTAACCAAACCCCTCGACGCCAATAAGGTTGGCAATAAGGCTGCCGCGTTGGCGAAGCTGAAATTCCAGGGCTATCCCGTTCCATCGGGTTGGGTGTTGCCACCAGGAGACGATCCGGTTGCATTGGTGAATCAAGTTACTCCCGATGTTGATCATCCCTACGTGGTGCGTTCTTCAGCGGTGGGGGAGGATTCGGTTCAGGCTTCGGCGGCGGGGCAGTATTTGAGTATTTTGAACCTGACCAATCGAGCTGATGTCATGGAGGCGATCGCGCGTTGCTTTGCCTCTTACAACCGAGCAGCGGCGCGGCAATATCGCCAGGACCGAGGCATGGCTGAAGAAGCCATGGCAGTCGTCGTGCAGGAGCAGATTCAAGGCATTTATTCTGGGGTCGCGTTTAGTCGAGACCCGGTGGGGCAGGAGCCTGGAGTGGTGGTAATTGAAGCGATCGCCGGTCCTGCCAGTGACGTTGTTTCTGGGGAGCATACGCCTGAACGGTATCGCGCCTGGATTTCTGAGGTTGAAGACTGGAAGTTGGAGGAGCCAGACGGATGGCATTTGCCTAAAGATGTGACGGTTTCGCTCCAATCTGAAGATGAACTGGGCAGAGTGCCTGAAATGGTGGTTGAGCAGGTGGCCTATTTGGTACGGCATCTGGAGATGCGGCATCATGGCCTACCTCAGGATATTGAATGGACCTATGACGGTGAGACGCTTTGGTTGCTTCAAGCCCGACCAGTTACAACGATGTTGCCCCTATGGACGCGCAAGATTGCAGCTGAGGTGATTCCGGGGGCGATTCGGCCTTTAACCTGGTCAGTGAATCAGCCCCTTACCTGCGGGGTTTGGGGTGAGATTTTTTCCCTTGTTCTGGGTGAAAGGGCGGTTGATTTAGACTTCGCTCAGACGGCGGATCTGCACCACTCCCATGCCTATTTCAATGCGACTTTGCTGGGAGAAATCTTTCTACGAATGGGCCTCCCTCCTGAGAGCCTAGAGTTTTTGACGCGGGGCGCTAAGTTTTCTAAGCCGCCGATTAAATCAACGCTCCGCAGTTTGCCTGGACTGTGGCGATTGGCCCAGCGAGAGCTCTCTTTGGCCAAGGATTTTGCCCAGGCGCAGCAGCAGACCTTCCAGCCCCTATTGGATGAACTCGCATCCCAGTCTGCGCAAAGCCTGGAGACGTCGCAATTGTGGTCAAGAATCCAGGCGATTTTGATGGCGTTGGAGCGGGCGACATACTTCAGCATTATGGCGCCGCTGAGTGCGGCGGTGCGGCAGGGCATTTGGCGACCTGAGGATTCCCAACTGGACTATTCTGCTTTGCCAGAGATTGCCTCGCTAGAAGCATTGCGGGAGATTGCAACCCAGGCTAACTCGATGGATTTGGCCGATGATTCACCACAGCGTTTGGGGGGAGAAGACCCCCAGTTTCCGGCGGATGCAGAAGCTTCATTAAACGAATTCCTACGAACCTATGGCTATCTGAGTGAGGTGGGGACAGATATTTCGGTGCCGACTTGGCAGGAAGATCCCAGCTCAGTCAAAGCGTTATTGCAGCAATTACAGGCGACTCCATCCTCCTCGGCGATGGATGTGAACGGAGCGAAGACCTCATCTACTGGGGCAAGTGCAGTAAAACGCCGAATCCCTGACAGCAAGTTAAAAGGAGGCTTGAACATTGGCAGGAAGGCTCAGCGGGTACAGGGGCGAATCACTCTGAAGGGACAGGTGACTGAGGTCTATAGTCGCTTGCTGGCTGAGTTGCGCTGGAGCTTGATGGCGCTAGCGCAACGGTGGCAAACGGAGGGACTGCTGGCTGAGGCTGATGACGTGTTCTTCTTGAAGTTAGAAGAGCTGGAGCGGCAGATCGAGCTGGGTGAGCATGGGAATTGGCAGCAACTTGTTGAGGCAAGGCGATCGCAGTTTGCTGCCCACGAAGCGCTCTCTGTCCAGCCTCTGGTTTATGGCAATAGCCCGCCTTTGCCTCAACAAGATCTAACCCCACTAGATTCTTCTGCCTCACTGAAGGGCATTGGTGCCAGTGCCGGGGAGGTTGAAGGTACGGTTAGAGTGCTACGGCGTTTCCAGGATGTGGCGACCCTTCCGCCCCAAACGATCCTTGTGGTCCCCTATACGGACTCCGGCTGGGCTCCCCTCTTAAGTCAGGCCGTGGGCATCATTGCCGAGGCAGGGGGGCGGTTGTCCCATGGAGCGATCGTGGCGCGGGAATATGGCATTCCAGCAGTCATGGATATTACCCAGGCGGGCCAACGGCTGAAAACGGGGCAGAGAGTCCGTCTAGATGGCAGTCGTGGGATCATAACTCCCTTAGATTAAGTTTGACTGAGACAAGATTTATACCTTTGTGTGCGCTGGTTTACCCTGACGGCACGGGCTAGGCCGCTCTGGTATCTTGGGGGCTTAGGTTTTTGGTAGTTAGGCATTTTCTATGGCCGCCTCCGCTCCGTCTAAGCCAGCTTCTCCGGCACCTCGGCAAAAATTTCGCTTTGACCAGAAGCTGTGGCGGCAGTTTATTGAAATTGCCCAGCCCTATTTTTATCCGTTGGAGTCCTATGGCACCCGGCGCTTCTTTGCGCTGTTGGGGATTCAACTCCTCTGCGTCATTGCCTTCACCTTTTTCTTCGTGACAGCCTTGGCGCTGGGTGGACTTTATACCTTTCCGCAGTTCTTCAAGCGGATGATTGATGATGTCAATTTCCTGGAGTTTCTCAAGTCCTTTGTGGACTTCCAGGATATGGCGGAGAAGGCGGGGATTAGTGGCGACGCGATCGCTGAAGCCTTCCGCATCGACCTAGGTGAACAAGCCTTTTCCTGGGATGCCTTTGGAGACCAGGTCAACAGGCTTTCTAGTGGGGTCTTTGAATCGGTTGCCGGAAGCGAAATTGCACATCGTATTATTCAGGGCCTTGTTGGAAGCCCAATTTTCTACACGGCTCTGGGCGTTTTAATTTTTGGTGCTTTAGCTTTCTTTGCCTCTCGTTCCAGAATTGTGGGGCGCTGGTGGCAGTGGGGAATGCTCAGCGTCATTTTATTCTTGGCGTTCCTCGTTAGCGGCCTCAACGTCATTATCAGTTATTCTTTCCGATTTATTGACAATGCCTTTGTGTCGTTTGCAGAGGCTAAAGTACCGCCCGATACGGTCGATCAGGCTGTATTGCAGGCCTCTGAATTAGCCCGTGGAGCCGCACGGGATGAATTTTGGCAATTCCTCATTGTTTACGGCATCATCCTGACGATCGCGATTCCTATCATCATTGGCTACATCTACCTCCAGCAAAAGCTGGCCCTGAAATGGAGAGAGTGGCTCACTAAGAGCTTCTTCTCCGAGTACTTTAAAGACCGTTCTTATTACGAGCTGGACTCTAACTCAGCCAACACAGCAATTGATAACCCTGATCAGCGGATGACAGAGGATGTTGAATCCTTCACCGTAACGGTCTTGAGTTTTCTCTTGGATATTTTGACGTCCATCCTGGACTTATTGGCCTTTACTGGCATCTTGTTGGGCATCTCGAAGGAACTCACCCTCGGATTGGCTGGCTATGCCGCAGTTGGAACCTTTCTGGCGATCTTCATTGGTACGCGTCTGATCAAGATCAACTTTGATCAACTGCGCTTTGAAGCTGACTTGCGATACGGCATGGTTCACATGCGGGATAACGCCGAATCTATTGCCTTCTATCGAGGAGAAGCACTGGAGCGGAAGCAGGTTGACTCTCGGTTGGCCACAGCCCTCAAAAACTTTAACCTCAAAATTATTTGGGTTGCCTTGCTGGGAGTCTTTCAACGGGCTTATCAGTATTTTGCGCGTTTGGTTCCCTATGCCATCGTGGCACCTATCTTCTTTGCAGGAAATATCGATTACGGTTCCATTGGCCAAGCGACCTTTGCGTTCAGCATGGTTTTGGGAGCCTTGTCTCTGATTACCACTCGTATCAAAGAGATTTCTCGCTTTGCAGCCAGTGTTAAGCGTATTGGCGAACTATATGAGCACTTTCGCAATAACAAGGAAGGGGCTCGCGGCCAGGCTGAAGGTGGCACCATTCAGACTCATCTCTCCAGGCAGTTCAAGGCCAATGACCTGACCTTGCGGACGCCCAATGGTGAGCAGACGCTGTTTGAGAATATGACCCTAGAACTGGAGCCCCAAGAGCAACTGCTGATTGTGGGAGCGAGTGGCTGTGGCAAGAGTTCGATGATGCGTGCGCTGGCTGGCCTTTGGAAGAATGGCAGCGGTAGCATTGAACGACCTGATAATAGTGAAATTCTGTTTCTACCTCAGAAGCCTTATATGTTGTTGGGAACGCTGCGGGAGCAGTTGATGTATCCCAACATGCGGGAAGCTGTGAGCGATCGCGAGATCAGCGAAGCCCTCACCCTGGTCAACCTAGAGGCTTTACCTGAACGAGTGGGTGGCCTAGATAGCGAAAAAGATTGGCCTACCGTTTTATCTTTGGGCGAACAGCAGCGCTTGGCTTTTGCCCGTATTCTGCTGAACCAACCCAAGTACGTCATGCTCGATGAAGCCACCAGTGCCCTTGATGTGGCTAATGAGCGTCGCCTTTACGACCTCTTGCGTAGTCTCGATATTCTCTATATCAGTGTGGGCCACCGTCCGAATCTCAAGGATTACCATCGCAAGGTTTTGGAAATTGGGGGTGGTGAGCAAGGCTGGCTGGTGATGGATGCTTCTGAGTATAAGTTTCAGGAAGTTTAAGCCGACCGAGCTTCGGTTCGAGCAGTGAAGCTAACCATTCGTCCCTAATTCATTGCCCTTTGACGATGAATTAGGCTCACAAATCGGACTCCTCTGGCTTTTGTACCCGGCCTTTGGGACTTTGATTTTAGATATTTCTACATACTCCATTCCGGAGAAAAATCTGACTTTGTTACGAGAATTTTACTTAGCGAGTAAAAAAGTTCCCGAAGTTAAAAAAATCAGTAATAACTCGGGAAATGGAGAAAAATAGGGTTCGTAGTGTGTATGCCCCTGTGAATTCCCCTGGATGGATCAGCCATTTCGCTGAAAAAAGCTTCGTTAAAGTCTCTGGAGCAAACACTTTGATGGATGTAACGGAAGCAAAAAGGGGTGTAACCCTTCAGGGGTTGTACCCAGAGAAGCTTTAACCCCCTTTCTGGGGCTAATCTTTATCGGATATTTATACTGCAGGGCGAAAACTAAGACTTTCGGAAGATTCGGATTTTCACTCGATCTTCTTTTAGGACCTATTTCAAGCCTGTTCCTGTTCCAGGAATATTTCAGTCAGTTATTCCCTGTTAAAGAACCTGCCATGCATCTTTCCTACCGTGGCGTTGTCCATCAGTTACCCTCAGCTACCGTTGGCAAGAGCCGCCGTTCCTCCTTGCTTAAGCAAGGGCATAGGCTTGCCCAACAAGTTGCAGATGTATCTGCTCAGGCCGTCACTGTGGGGAATAGATCGGCTCGCAGGGTTGCATCTCTTTCTACCCCTATGGATATGCCTACTCTTATTAAATCTTCAGCAGCAACTCGTTCCTTGGGCAATGTGGCTTTAGAGGACCAGTACCACTCCCTAGAGCGTAATTTGCAGTTGGCTTATGCTGTCAACGATCATGCCCGCATTGCGTTACTAGAATCAGAAATTGAACGTTTGACAGGCTGGCGCTTTAATAAGGGTCGTTAACAGGGGCTGAAGCTTGCAGGCTGGAGTCAATGAAAATGCCTGTTTGTCTGTCATCCTTGAGTTTATGGAGACAACACCAAAGCCGTGGAAGCTTGCGACGGTTTTAGTTTTGGGAGCGCTGGCAGCTTCTACTGCCGCTCTTTGGATACGCCTGGTCTTAGATGCTGTTGGAGCATCAGGACCAGGCGTTAGTTTTTGGATTGCGGCGGTACGGCTTGGTGTGGCTGCGTTGGTGTTACTACCAGGATGGTACGGCTTTTCTCGGCACGGCTATTGCTGGAGCCAGGTTGCTTGCTCCATGGCTGCGGGGGGCTGTTTAGCCTTGCATTTTGGTGCTTGGATCAGTTCTCTTTCCTACACCTCCATTACTGCCTCGACGGTCTTGGTCACCACCACTCCACTTTGGATTTCGCTGGTTTCCTGGCTTTTATGGCGGGAGCGTCCCACAGATTTGACAAGCTTAGGGATTGTTTGCGCCTTGGTGGGGGGAATTGCTATGGCTTTGCTGGGGGGACAAGCTGATGAGGCGGCAGCACCGCTAATTGGCAATGGCTTGGCGTTGTTGGGAGCTTGGGCCGTAACGGGATATTTACTGTTAGGACGTGCAGCCCAACGGCAAGGAATAACAACGGCGCATCATATTCTGTTGGCCTATAGTGTGGCCGCTGCGCTGCTTTTATTGCTAACGCTGATTCCCCAGGGCTTGGGCTGGGCTGCTTTCAGTCCTCCTGTGGCACCTCCTCGACAGACCTATGTGTGGCTCCTGGCTTTGGCATTATTTCCCCAGGTGTTGGGTCATAGCTGTTTGAATTGGTCGGTTCGGTGGGTTTCCCCAACGCTGGTGTCTCTGAGTATTTTGACAGAACCCATTGTGGCCAGTTTGCTCGGTTACATGGTTTTCCAGGAGCAGCCATCGAAGGCCAGTTTGGTAGCCGCTTGTTTGGTGATGTGGGGCGTACTTTTAGCGGTTCTCGGGAGCCGCTTCACGTTGTTGGGCTTGCTCCAAAAGGGCCGTCGCCGTTTCTAGAGGCGTTAATCCTGCGACGTCTAAAGGATATCTAGGGACAGAGCGACGTTCGAGATCGTAGGTGTAGGCTTTGTCATAGTAATTAAGTGCTAGAGCGATCGCGGGTGCTAAGTTGCCTTCGCGGATGGCTTCTATGGCAGTCTTCGTGTTTTGAGGACCCAAGCGACGCCCGATGCGTTGGGTGGCTTCAATCAGTTCTTGATGATCAGCCTCGCCATAGATGGTCTCCAGAAGAGTGATGCGCTCTTCTTGCTGACGCTGGATTTCGAGAACGGGGGATTGTTCCATCTGCTCAAACAGCTCAGGCGGAACACGACAGCGCCCCACAAGACGGCTTTCAGCTTCAATCCAGACTCTACGGCTGGGGTCAAAGGCTTTCCATTGCTGAGCGACCAGGTTTTCGTAATGCTCAGTGCTGGGTTGGGGGGGTAAACAGACATTGCCATAGCTGCTGCCCCGATGGTTTGCTAAGCCCTCTAGGTCTAGTACCTGTTCGCCTAACTCTGCTAAGGCATGAAGAACTAGGGTTTTGCCGGTACCTGTCATTCCGCCCAGAATCCAGATGGGCCGAGATTGGGTTACGGTGTGGCGAACCCACTGTCGGTAGGCTTTATAGCCGCCTTCTAGAAGATTGACCTGGAGGCCTGCGGTTTTCAGTAGCCAGGCGACGCTGCTGCTGCGCATGCCGCCACGCCAGCAGTGAATACGAAGGGAGGAAGGGGGAGGTGGGGAAGTTGCCGCGATATCTGCATCTGCTTGGGAGGCAATTGCCTTTGCCTGTTTGACTAGGCTTGCCATTTTGGGGCCAACGAACTCTAATCCCAGCTCTACGGCTTGATCGCGACCTTGCTGCTTGTAGCAAGTGCCCACTGCGGCCCGTTCGTCATTGTCGAAGAGAGGAAAATTGACCGCACCGGGGATATGGGCTTTTTCGAATTCACCTGGGCTGCGTACATCGAGGATGGGGCCCGGTTGTTGGAGAAAAGGCTGAGGGGGCAGAATTTCGGACATGGACGAGGCAACAGACCAGATTTCGAGCTTCTTTATTATTTCAGCTTGCGTCGGCTTAATTGCATCGCTGGGCAGTCGCGGTTTGATGAAGTGTTAACGCTTGGGATTGTAAAGGCCAGAATATTGCTGGCAGAGAGGCTTGCATCAAAACAAAGAGGACCGCGAGATTAACCCGCAGTCCTGTTGGTGTTGATTGAACCTGCCTGATTTGGTGGAGGCTAGGCAACTTGCCGATGGAGGAGCGTGAGGAAGTCCTCAACGGTTTCTACTTCATCGAGTAATGATGGGTTGTCGAGTTGTATATTCAAGTGTTTCGCCAAGTCATCGCAAAAGCTCAGTTCCCAGTCAAACCAGCAGACCAGAGGTAGCTGCAAATCCTCTAGTAGGCGATCGCTGGGCACCGTAAGCCCCCAGCGCAAGCCAGAGTAATCGCTCAGACGCTCGTAAACAAACTCGACCACTTGCTTTGAGATGCCCCGAGGGCGCCAAAAGCGCTCGAACCATTCTTCCCCCGTAAGTGATGCCCGTTGGGCATCCAATGTTCGGTTAATGGTAGAACGCAATCGAAAGTCTGGCTTCATGTCAGCATAGCTGCTCACAGAGGCCCAAAAAGACTGAATGAAATTCAGCATGCACCGAAAGTAATTGGAATACAAAATTGGAGCTGGCCGCTGATGAAGAAGCGATCGCTGGGGGAGATTCAGCAAGCAAGCATTCAATTTAGAGTGGCCACAGGGACGGGCTAAAGGGGGAATCACAAATCTCAAGGTTGTTCCACTCCGGCTTTATTGTTCCCGTTTGCATGGCCTTAGCATAGAACTGAATTTGAGAGGAAAAACATTTTTTTCTTAGGGGTCAGAACCCTCGCTTATATACGGTTTCTGGCACCTCTCTATCTTGAAGCTGAACTATTCGGATCGGGGGCTACTTTATAACTCTTATGGTCTGA
>CALLPZ010000490.1 GCA_938015405.1 uncultured Pseudanabaenaceae cyanobacterium | reverse complement strand
AATGGATTCGGATACCAGCCCTAGGCATGCCTGAAAGAAACCTCAATAATCAACATGAGGATTTTTGGCCCCATTGCCATGACGGAAGACCATTCCCAGAACAAAACTGCCAACACACAGATGCCAGAGGCGCAGGCCTCGGCACCTACACCAGCTGCAACCGGTGTAACCTCCTCCCCCCCGGTAATCTCTGCCACACCAGAAACTCAGTCTGAGTCGGCCCCTCCGCCATCCAACTCCGCAACGCAGTCCCAAACCCTCCCCCTGGTAGACCCAGACAATCGCAATGCCCTAGCGACAAGCATCGAGTCCAACACCGCAGATAACACAGCAGACACGAGTCCCGGGGAAACAAGCTCGAGCAACGATTCAAACGCTCCAACATCACCCCCAGATGCAGGCAAAGCTCCCTGGCAAACACTTGGCAGGCTCTGGCGCCAGCGTCCAGGCTCTACATCGGCATCAGGCCAGCACAGCGAGGCTGACCCAAAGTCAGGCACCAAGCCGTGGGATAGAGCCTGGCAGAAAGCCAGCCAGCAACTCAACAAAATAGGAGTCCCTGTCAAACAGTTCCCACTTCAAGCCGTGGCCCAAAAGGCAGCCCAAGACGCTAAAACCGCAGCCCAAAAAGCCAGCGGTACAGCGACAGACTGGTTTAACGACTGGTTCAACGTGAGCGAAGACCGCATCGCTGAGATCCTCGCCACAGTGCGTGCAGAGCTACCCACCACAGAAGCCATCCTGATCGGCAAACCCCAAACGGGTAAAAGCTCCATTGTTCGGGGCATCACAGGCGTCTCTCCCGAAATCATTGGTCAGGGTTATCGGCCCCACACCGAACATACCGAACGCTACGCCTACCCCTCTGCCGAGCTTCCCCTGCTGTTGTTCACCGACACCGTGGGGTTAGGCGATGCGAGCCAGTCCACCGATGAAATTCTGGCGGAACTCACCACTGAACTCGAAGCAGAAGGCCAGGGAGCCCGTATTCTCATCTTGACGGTGAAGATCAACGACTTTGCCACGGATAGCTTACGAACGATCGCCCAAACCCTGCGCCAAACCTATCCCCAAATCCCAATCCTCCTCGCAGTCACCTGCCTCCACGAGCTATACCCCAATCCCCAGGACGACCATCCGGCCTACCCACCGACCTTTGAATCCATAACCCGAGCCTGGTCAGCCATTGAGGAGGATTTCGCTGGACTGTACGACCAGGCTGTTTTGCTGGACTTCACCCTAGAAGAAGATGGTTACACACCAGCCTTCTATGGGCTGGAGCCCCTGCGCGATCGCCTAGCCGACCTCCTCCCCGAAGCAGAAGCCCGCGCCATCGAACAACTGCTGAACGAACAAGAAGATGCCAGTGCAGAACTGGGCAACCTCTACCGCGATGTGGGACGTCGCTACATGTCTGCTTTTTCGATCATTGCGGCGACGCTGGCCGCAGTCCCCCTGCCCTTTGCCACCATGCCAGTGCTCACAGCTCTGCAAGTCTCCATGGTCGGGCTCCTGGGCAAACTCTATGGCCAAACTCTCACCTCTGCCCAGGCTGGAGGCATCGTCAGCACCATTGCCGGCAGCTTTCTGGCCCAGGCCATCGGACGAGAGCTAATCAAATTCATTCCCATCTTTGGCAGCGTTGTCGCTGCCTCCTGGGCCGCAGCCTATACCTGGGCCTTGGGAGAAAGCGCCTGCGTTTACTTCGGCGATTTGATGGGGGGCAAGACGCCAGACCCTGAAAAAATTCAGGGTGTCATGCGTTCAGCCTTTAGCGAGGCCCAAACCCGGTTCAAGCAAGCTTCAAAATCCTAAGCCCCTGCTGGGAAAATGCGACTCCGCCCTGCAGCCTTAGCCTGATACAGTGCTCGATCCGCAGCACTGTAGAGTGTCTGCACATCCTCGCCATCTTTGGCATATTCAGCCACGCCAGCACTGAAACTAACGGTCAAGCATTTCTCAGAGGCGACAGTCACCCCCTCTTCCTGGAGCGATCGCAACAAGGGTTTTAACCGCTCAATCGCCTCTTCCTTCGATGAGCCATACAGCCCCAAGACAAACTCCTCTCCTCCCCAGCGGGCCAAAACATCGCCCTTGCGAAAAACCTTGCGCATCCGCTCACTCAATTGCTGCAAGACATGATCGCCCACCTCATGGCCATGTTGATCATTAATCTGCTTGAAATGGTCAATGTCCAGTTCCACAAAGGAGAGCGGCTTCTGCTGCCGCTCCGCCAACAACAACAAGCGATTCAGCTCCTGCAAAGATTTCCGACGATTGCTCAATCCCGTCAAACTATCCGTCTCCGCTAAGCGTCGCAACAATCGCGTACGCTCCAAACGATTGAGCACCCGCTGCACTAGTTCCGGGGCATTCACCGGCTTATTCACATAGTCATCCGCCCCAGATTCAAACACCTGCTGCAAAGTCTCAGCATCTCGATGGGAGGACAAAAAGACGACGGGTAAGTTCTGCCACTGGGTCGAGCTGCGCATGACTCGGCACAGATCTAAACCCGAGAAAGCGGGCATTTCATAGTCCAAAATCACCAGATCGGGTGCAGTGCTTTCTAGGGTCTGCAGAAAACGCTGAGGCTCATCGAGCAAGGTCAGGCTAAACCCCCAGGGTTCTAGAATACGGCGGACGAGTTGTAGCAACAGACGATCGTCATCCACCATCAAGATTTTGGCCTCCGCCGTCTCCGAAGACGCCTGCATTATCTCAGCCACAGAAGACAGGGTTTGAAAGGGCGTCTCAGAACGGGCCAAGCAGCGATCGCAGCCGGCTCGCGAGGCCAAGACCTGCTCCTCTAGCTCCATAGAAGTTGTTAGAGCAACCAATGAGATCGATGAGGGTTGAGCATCAGTCAATAGCCTCGGCAGTTTCTGGCCAGTCAGCGGTACAGTCACTAAATCCCACAGCACCGCTAGGGGCAATGGCTGCACTCCTCCGCACAACCTGGAAGCCGGCCAAGCTTCCCAGCCATTCAAGACTTGCAGCTGAATATCCCAAGCCACTGCCTCATCCTGTAACTGTTTTCCCCAGGTGTTGTCTTGGGTAACCAGCACACAGCCCTTAGCATCACCCTCAAGCTCAGGTTTTAGAACCAGTTTAGGCTCGCTCGCTTCCTCCAACTGCTGAATCATGGCCTGGAGCAAATCAGCGATCGCCGCACCGTCTGCCAAAACCACTTCTGGGGCTTCAGCCAATCGCAACTCAATCTGCTCCGCCCATTCAGATGCGGCATGCAAACCAAAGCTGCCTAATCCACCCTTGAGGCTATGAACCTGGTCTCGAACCTGCTGCAACGCATCAGGCAACAGGCATCCTTCCTGGGCAGCAGCAGCCAAGTGTGCTTCTACATCCCGCAGCTTACCTAAGTATTGCTGCCGAGCCAGAGCCCACACCTTTCCCAGCGCAGTGA
Source organism: uncultured Pseudanabaenaceae cyanobacterium (assembly GCA_938015405.1). GTDB lineage: Bacteria > Cyanobacteriota > Cyanobacteriia > PCC-9006 > JAAUQQ01 > JAAUQQ01. The sequence continues at coordinate 2,600 of CALLPZ010000490.1, read as the reverse complement.
CATGGGCAGGCTCAGTCATGGCAGGCAACGCTGACGATTGCTGTGACTCCCGGCTCACCGCAGTAGCTTGCATCGAGGCAGGCTCTGGCCGGAGACGATATCCCAAACCATAAACGGTCTCCAGCATGTCTTTAACTCCAACCTGGAGCAGCTTACGCCGCAAGGTCTTCACATGACACCGCACCGCATTCTCCGATGGTGCATCGTCAAAATTCCACAGAGAATCTAAGAGGGCACTGGCATTAAATGTTCGTCGGGGATAGCGCAGAAACAATTCCAGCAGGCCATACTCCTTAGCTGTCAGGGCCAACAACTCTCCCCCACAAAACACCTGACAGGCCTGGGGATCCAAACAAACCTCTCCCCATGTCAGCATGGGTGCGGTCACACCCTTACCCCGCCGCAGCAAAGCCCGCACCCGCGCTAATAGCTCTTCGACATCAAAGGGTTTAACCAGATAGTCATCAGCACCAGAATCTAGACCCACAACTTTACTGGATGGGGCTGGATTAGCCGTCATCAACAGAACGGGGGTTAAATCTCCTTGCCCTCGAAGCTTCTGACAAAACCTCACGCCATCGAGTCGTGGCAACATCAGGTCTAACAGAATGAGATCGTATTGAAAGGCATCTGCTAAGTCCCACCCCGCTTGACCGTCTGCTGCAATATCAAGCTGATAATGCTGGGCTGTCAAGGTTTCTTGCAGCAGCCCGGCTAACGCTTCATCGTCTTCGACAACTAATAGCTTCACGTGAGTAGCACCATCACCTCTCTAAAATTATCGTTAAAGCTTAAACTTACGCAGCTTTATTTGAATGGAGAAAGTCTACACCCGTCAGGAAAGATAATCTTTCTAGATTGAAACTAAGCAATATTCAGGCAATTAAAACGACCTATTCCTTTACGAAGTATTCCTAAACCTAAGTTTTTCACAAGTCCCTCACATTCATCATTTCTAATGAAGGATTGACAGCAGCAAACAGGGCAAAGGTCATCTACCTCAAGGCATATCTCCACAGCTCAGTCAAAGTGCTGTCGCACCCGAGTACCAGAGATTCTCATCAAACTTTTCAACAAACAAAAGGCCCCTGCTAGGGCATTACTAGCAGGAGCCAACAGGCAAGAACATTTACGCATTCAATACGGATGTTTTTTTAGACGAAAGAGGAGAGCAGACACCGCAAGGGACACCCTCAAATTCCGCCCATCACTACTACATCATCATGCGCAAGTAGACTTGCACCATGGGGCTATTACTGCCTCGATTCATACCGATCTGCAGATGCTTACCTGCAATGTCAGCCTGGCCCGCTTCTCCAGCCAAACGCGCATACCACGCAGCATAAATGCCTGTATCAGGCAATCCCGCAACCACTCGTTCAGCATTGGTTTGGACCTCTTTCCAAACCTCAGGCTGCTTCATCGTTTCCGGTACGGTGTTGCGCTCCATCGCTGCCAAAAAGTGGGTAATGGGGACCAACATTGGTACAGCGCTGTTAGCCGGAGCCGAAGCTGCTAGAGGACGAATATAGTCCAGCGCAGCCTCTGTTTGTCGATCTCTGACATAGAGATACAGGACTTTCTCAAAGGCAACCTCGTAACTATTCGGCAAGGCTGCATTGGCATCTTTGAAAGCCTCCTCAAAGACGCTTTCGTCTTGCCCTTCGCCCCAGAGACTGACAATTTTTGCCATGCGTAGCTGGGATAATAATGCTAGGGGATGCTTGGAATCTAACTCCAAGGCCACAGCAGAATCCAGCATGCTGACCACCAACTGCTGGGAAGATGCGTCGGGCTCTGAATCAGGACTATCCTGACGCTTAATGCGCAGCTCAGGCCAAATCGGAGCCTGGGTAAAGTAGGAGCGAACAGCGTAGGCCGTAGCATTCTCAGGCTCTGCCTCAACCCACTTATTGAGCTGATTAATCAGCTCGGGCATGTAGACCACGTCGTTGCCACCAAAGGCATTAATCAACAGGGCATCAGCATAGTAGTTACCCGCAGCAGTGCGGCGATTGCTGCTAATCGCACTGCGCAGCATGGCGTTGACCTTCGTAAACTCACCCTTGTGCAACCATTTGCGAATCTGACGTGCATCCGCTTCAAAGGTCCCCTCCTTAGGGGCATCGTTGATGGGAGAGGTGGTCAGAGTCGCATAACGAGCCTGGTCTGCAGCCAAATAGTTCTTCGCAGCGGCGGCCTGGTTGTTCTTGTAGCTGGCTAATTTGGTCCGGGCTTCACCGAATTCAGGACTGCCTTCGGGAACAGCTTCGAGATTGGCGATCGCCTGTTGCCAGTCACCATCCACCTGAGTCCATTCAGCGCGGGTTACCGCAGTCTTCGCATTATTCTGAGCACGGTTACTGGCTTCCTCAGCGGCTTCAATGTAGCTGGCCTGGGAAGGCAATTCAGGCGTGTCTTCTTCAACAGTCTCTACTGTCGTGGTAGCCGCCTGGGCCTCTTCAATCGCTTCAGTCAGTGCGCCCTCGATGGACTCCGTCGCCTTGTTCGAAAGCATATTGGAAATCTGGGAGCAGCCTGTGCCGCTAACCAGCAGCACGCAAGATAAGGCAGCAAGGGAGATAGACCGGGAGGACATA
>CALLPZ010000489.1 GCA_938015405.1 uncultured Pseudanabaenaceae cyanobacterium | reverse complement strand
GCGGCCCCTCGAATCAGCCCCAATGGCAAGCAGTTGGCTTGGATTTGCTGGAGTCATCCCGACATGCCTTGGGATAGTACTGAGCTGTATGTCGCTGACTTCCAGGCAGATGGCAGTTTGGGCGAAGCGAAGCTCATCGCAGGTGGGCCGGCTGAATCGATTGTGCAGCCCACTTGGTCTCCTGATGGCCGCCTTTACTTTGTGAGCGATCGCACGGACTGGTGGAACATCTATCGCTGGGATGGTGAGCTGGTTGAGCCGGTTTGCCCCATGAAGGCCGAGTTTGGCGTGCCCCAGTGGGTCTTCTGTATGGACAGCTTTGCCTTTGCCTCGGCGGAGCGCATTGTTTGCACCTACACCCAAAATGGCATTTGGTATTTGGGCTTGATTGATACGGTACGCGGTGGCATGGAAGTGATTACCAGCCCCTACACCGAAATTAGTGATATGCAGGCTAATGGCGATCGCGCTATTTTCATTGCTGGCTCTGCGATTAGCCCCACAGCGGTGGTCCAGCTCAACCTAAAGACGCGCAAGATGACAGTGTTGCGCTCTTCCAGTGAGTTGGAGATCGACCCGGATTATCTCTCTGAACCAGAGCTGATTACTTTCCCCACGAGCTGTGGTCCTAATGGTGAATCGGAGGTGTCCCATGGCATCTACTACGCGCCCAAAAACCGTGACTTTGACGGGACAGCAGGTGAACGGCCTCCGCTACTAGTCAAGAGTCATGGTGGCCCCACTGCCGCAGCTCGCAGTAGTCTCAACCTGGGCATCCAGTTCTGGACCAGCCGTGGCTTTGCGGTACTGGATGTTAACTATCGCGGTAGCACGGGCTATGGCCGTCCCTATCGGGAGCGTTTGAAGGGCGAATGGGGCGTCGTAGACGTGGATGATTGCGTTTACGGGGCGAAGTATTTGACTGAGCGAGGAGACGTGGATGGCGATCGCCTCACGATTGATGGCGGTAGTGCAGGCGGTTACACCACTCTCTGTGCCCTGACCTTCCACAAGGTGTTTAAGGCGGGGGCTAGCCGCTATGGCGTCAGTGACCTCACTGCCCTGGCCGAAGACACCCATAAGTTTGAAGCTCGCTATTTAGATAGCCTGGTGGGTCCTTATCCTGCTAGCAAGGATGTTTATGAGCAGCGATCGCCCATTAACCATGTGGAGCATCTCTCCTGCCCTGTGATCTTCTTCCAAGGTCTAGAGGATCGGGTTGTGCCCCCCAACCAGGCAGAGGCCATGGTGGATGTTCTCAAGGACAAGGGCTTGCCTGTGGCCTATGTGCCTTTTGAAGGCGAGCAGCATGGCTTTCGTAAGGCTGAGAATATCAAGCGGACCTTGGAAGGCGAACTCTTCTTCTACGCCCAGGTCTTCGGCTTTAAGTTGGCTGAGGTGATTGAACCTGTTGAAATTTCCAATCTGAAAGCTAAGTTGTTTTAGAACGGCATCTTTCTAACTAAGGCAGAATTCTAAGCCCTGGGGGGACATGGTATTCCGTGTTCCCCCAGCTTTTTGTCTCAAAATTACAGGTAGACCTCTCCGGGGCAGCCTGATTTGGCTAAATAAAAAGCCAAGCTGTGTACCCGCACAGCTTGGCTTTCAGTCGTTTTACTGGATGAACCCAGTCATCTAGTCATCCAGGTGTTTCAAACTACAACAAGACTCCCACCTCGTGTGTAGCTGTCCCCGTGCTGTGGGACACCTGGCCGTGAAGGCCAAAAAAATTGTGACCTCGCGTGAACCTGAATATAGTCTGCCTAGAAATAATCACAATGGAAAGCCGGGTCTGGCCCTGTGGGGGTTGACTAGCCCCCTGACGATTAGCCCTCAGGGGTGTTACCCCTGGTGGGTCTTGGCCTGTCTCGCTGAGTTTTAGATCGCAATGGCTAAGGGGACTTGATCGATGGGCTCAAGGAGCTCGGTGGTTAGATTTTGGGTCTGGAGCAGGTTACGGAACTCGGCGGCATCGCCCTTGGCCTTGAGGAGCTTATCCAATATGCCGCTGTATGCAATCTCTCCCCCCGCGGCGGTGGGCAAGATGTAGCGAGCTTGGACATCCTGGAGGAGTTGGGTGGTGCGTTCATTGCCTCGGATGATGGCGCCGACGACGGGCAGGCCCAAGTCCACAATGGGCGTCACGACGACATCAATGGGGCTGTAGTCCTTCAGGGCTGCATCGCTGTAGCCGTGGGGCTCGTAGTACAGGCTTTTACCGCTAGAGAGTCCCCGGATGAGGTAGCCGTTCTCCACCTGGGGGACGGGGGCGCCTTTGGTGGCAATGATTTGTAGTTTTTTGCTGATTTCGTGGGTCTCACCAGGTTTGAGAGGGGTGATATTGAGGTAGCCCAAGTCTTGGGCGATCGCTGCTGCGGTTCGAGAGGCGACGACGGGGATGTCCTTCGCCAGTTTCGCTAGGGTAGGCCGGTGGGCGTGATCGTCCAGCCCCTGGGAGAGCAAGATGAGGTCGATGTTATCGGGGATAGCGATGCGGCTGGTGTGGCTGCCTTCGAATAGCCAGGATTGACCGCTAAAGGTGAGGGTCTCGACTAACCAGGGATCGATGAGGATGCGGAGGGACTCGAATTCGAGGAGCCAGCTATTGGCGCCGTAGTAGGTGAACTGCATGGAGGGATGAGGTGGTGATAGCTCTAGCCTAACCTCTGCCCAGACTGGCTTCTACCTCTTGCTGGTGTGGCTGGATGTGAGGACTATAATTTTTGTCGAGAAGATTTAAACAGAAACAGCACAGACATCTGACTTGTTAGGGTCCATGTCTGCGCTGCTTGGCTGTGTTTTGGTTTTTGGGGCTATTGGCAATCTTTGTGAAATTGAGCCTTAGGAGAGGCCTAGCTCGCGCTTGAGCAGGGCAACGGAGTTGGTGCTGATGAAGTTCTCGCAGCGCACAATCTTGGGGTGGCGAATGAGGTCGTCCTGGACCCGGAAGATTGCCTGTTTGACTGCTTCAGCGCTGGCTTGGTCGCAGAGGATGATCGAGGCGCTGCGGGCGATCGCTTTCAGCTTGTAGGCATCACTGGTTTTGGTGCTCATGAGTAGGAGCTTCTCACCCATGAGGCTACGGATGTAGACATCCGCACCGCGTAATAGTCCCGCGCTCAGACTCACGATGCCCACGCAAGTGCCTGGATTGAGCTTGCTGAGGATTTGAAGCTCATTACTGTAGTCATACACATCTACAGGGATGACCCGTACCGACTTGGGGGCGGCAATCTCCTCTGCATTACTGATGAAATAGCGGCTGGTGACAACCGTGGCAGAGCGGGTTTGGTTGAGAATGTTGCCCAGTTCTTCTAGGGGGACGAGCTGGACAGGGATCTTGAGAGCCTGTTCAAGCTCTCGCACCATCAGCTCACCTGCACCAATGTCATCGGCGGGGACGGTGACAAGCACCTGGGCACTACAGCGCAAACGCCAGTCGATTTCTGCGAGGAACATGTCCCGGGCTTCGTTGAGGGAACAGCCCTGCTTCACCAGGTCGTCTAGGGTTTGGCGTACGACTTTGTACGTGTCGGGGTGGCGCTTGAGCAGCGTGACGGAGCCTGTCCCTTCGGCATCTTCGCCCTGACGCACATAAATTCCAGAACCAGCCTGGGCATCCACGAGGCCGTCTTCTTCGAGCTGTCGGTAGACCTTGCTAATGGTGTTGCGGTGTAGGCCTGTCTGCATGGCCAGTTGCCGAGTGCTGGGCAGCTTTTGGCCAGGGGGGAACTTGCGTGCGGCGATCGCAAACATGATCTGGTTGTACAGCTGGTTAGAAGCGGGAATTTCGCTTTCGGGCTGAATGAAAAACTTGACCATGAAGCAGTGCGGTGAAGGTCAGGGGATAGCTGAAAAAGGAGCAGATCGATATCTGAACGCTAGATCTAGGCCCTATTCTAGGCGCGGAGGACGGATTCTGCCCCTGGGGTCAGGAACCCTATGTATTTGACTGGATGGACCTCCTGCCCTCAGGCCCTGTCCAGGGAATCGTTATATTTCTTTGACATTTGTGCTGCCCCGCAGCCTTCTAGCCCAGCATGGAGGGGAGTCACGATTTGGGTGGGGTGAACCATGGAGGGTAGAGATGCTGAAATTGCCGGTGGAGTGATCTGGGCTAACGGACTGAGTCGGACCATGGCGGTCCTTCTGGCGCTAATGTCGCTCCTCCAGATACCTGTTGCCCAAGCTCAGGACCTGACAGAAGACGCAAAGCCTGGCCCCCAAAAGACCACTGCTTTTTGGGGCGATGCCCAGGCAGAGCTGACGCTCACTACTGGCGATGGCATTTGTGCCGATACCGCCCAACTCACCATCCTGCGCCAGGGGCAGGTGCAGTTGTCCCAGCAGTTGCCTTTGGACTATGCCGAGGCGACGTTACAGAATGGTCCTGCACTTTGCAATCTCAGTGGTTTGAGGGTTTTGGATCTGGATGGAGATGCTGAGCCTGAGGTGCTGCTGGGGAATTTCTCTGGAGGAGCCCACTGTTGTTTCTCTTCATTGGTCTATCGGTATTCACCCCAGCAGGCCGTTTCTGGAAGGACGACCTATGCGCTAACCACCCATCCCTGGGGGAATGGGGCTTTTGAGCTTACAGATCTAGATCGAGCCCAGGCCGGGACTGTTCA
>CALLPZ010000488.1 GCA_938015405.1 uncultured Pseudanabaenaceae cyanobacterium | reverse complement strand
ATAGCTTCAGCTATTCCTGTTTGCTCAGCTTCTCCATGCTCCAAGCCGATCGCCTCAACTCCAACCAGCGGCAGACCCTAAAAAACATTGGGATTTATATCCTGCTAGGGGCGATCGCATTCCTGATGCTTTTCCCGCTGTTCTGGCTGTTCAGCACCTCCCTCAAATCCCCCGGCGAAGATGTCTTCCAATTTCCGCCCCAGTTCTTCCCGCAGCAGCCAACCCTAGCCAACTTCAAGGCAGTCTGGCAGACCTTCCCCTTTGCCAACTACCTCTGGAATAGCACCCTGCTCGCGGTTCTCACCGTCAGCATCAACCTTGTCTTTTGCTCCCTCGCCGCCTATCCCTTGGCGCGACTGCAATTCAAAGGCCGAGAGGTGATTTTTTCCCTCGTCGTCGCCACTATCATGATTCCGTTTCAGATCGTGATGATTCCCCTCTACGTGCTGATCGTCAAGCTGGGAATCAATGGCAGCTACTGGGCCGTGATCTTGCCCTCCCTAGCCTCAGCATTTGGTATTTTCCTGATGCGTCAAGCCTTCCAAGGCGTACCCAAAGAATTGGAAGAAGCCGCTCGCATCGATGGCTGTACCGAATTGGGCATTTGGTGGCATGTGATGATTCCGGCCGTACGCCCTGCCCTGGCAACCCTGGCAATCTTTGAATTTATCGGCTCCTGGAGTAACTTCCTCTGGCCTCTCATTGTTTTAGTCGGCGGACCACCAGAGAAATACACCCTGCCCCTAGGCGTCGCTCGTTTAGCAGGCAGCATGTCTCTGGACTGGAGACTGGTAGCCGCTGGAGCAGTACTCTCGATTCTGCCAATTCTGGCCTTTTTCCTCGTGCTGCAAAGCTACATTGTGCCCACCGAAGCGGGCAGTGGTGTGAAGGGTTAGTGCTCTGTCCCCCAAACCCATGGCATAAAAAAAGCTCCGCCCCCAACTGGGGACAGAGCAAATTTTGTTGTGTTCTTTTAGGAGTTGAAGCGCTTTTGTTAGAGCTTCAGATACGGGCTTGCCAAGAGCAAGCTTCCACTAGCTCTTGCGGTGCTCAAGCTCGGTCATAATCCAGTTTGCAATCGCCATGGCCAAACGGCCTTGCTCCACCTCAGAGAGAGATTCCCATTCCACATTCTCAGGAAGCTTAGGCTCCTCAGAGCGCATGGCATAGGCGTAGGGGCGAGCCATCACCTGCAGGTCTTCCACATCCCACTGGGGCAGTACATCCTGCACACAGGCCACCAACTGGTCGAGGCTAGAAAGCTGGCTATCAACCAACGCATTTGCCTTCTGGGCAATGGCTTGGAGTGCTGCTTGGGGAACGCTAACGCAACGGCTGCTGAGCTGCTGGGCCAGGCCTGCCAACTGAACAGAGGAGGTTGTCTTAGCAGAGGACTTGCCCCACAGCGCATCGAGCTTACTAAAGAAGCCCTTTGCTTCTGCTTCACTCACTTCTAGCTCGGGCGTCGCAGCCTCTAGCTGGTCGAAGTAGCGGCTCGCCGCAGCTGCGTTCCAGGGATAAGGCGTCTCAGTGGTGATTTCAGCTTCCAAGACGGTTTGCATCAATTCCGCCTCAGCGATCGCTTTGGGATTGGGGGTCTGGTTGGACATAGCAGTTTTTTTCATAGCTCAACTCCTGGGAACACTTATCCGATGATGATATATCTCGCTTGCAACCTCAGCTAACAAATTCCTCAACGAGAAAAAGCGCTGAGTATGCCTGCCAGTGAGCTTGGTGCTGACCACCTCACTCAACACACAAGCTAACCGTGAAAGCTAGAGATAGCGGTTGACGAGGTTGACTTACCGTTCAAGGGATTTCATTAAGGCATCGAAGGCAGCGACGGTTTCAACCCTGGGGTCAATTCCGTATCGAATGTTGCGTCTCGATAGCAATCTCTACAGAGTTGGGCCGGGGGATTTCGCAGGATTCGAAAAAGTCTTGCCCCAATCCGATACCGCTAGTCAGTATCCAGTAGCATCCCTTGCAATGCCAGCAACCCAATTCCTAGACCTAATATTCCCTCGAAAGAGCGAGAAGCATCGGTGCCTCCGCAGAGAATCAAGCAAATCAGCTCAGTCCAGGAAATCTATGCCAATACCCCCCATATTCAACCAACGATTCAGTCGCTTCCCAGCTAGGCGAATCGTCTAATAATGGGTGTCCCCTTCGGTGAACGTTTGGACGATAAATTCTAAAGTCTTGCCTTGGGTACTGCCAAAGCGAATCCGAGTCCCCGGCTTAAGTTGAATTTCCTGGTGATGGACTCGCTGCCAGTCCAGTCCAGCACCAATGAGGGTGCCGTAGCGCGAGAAATCACGAAGGAAATAACTGGGAGCTTCCCCTTCCATGCCAACCCGGCAAATCAACTCCGCATGTTTTTGCGAAACCCAAGGCTCCTGTAGGACGAGGTCATTCTCGGGACGACGGCCTACTCGCATAATGCCGCCTCGGAGACTCCACAATTTGAGAGGGTCCTCAACCATCCGGATCTGGGCAAGGGGCCAGCGGGCTTCATGCCATTGCGTTGTCGGACTCGTGGTGGGTAGCTCAGTTTGGCCTTCCACCGGCTGCATCACTTCGCCGTTGAACTCTGGATGCATGTACAGGACAGGCAGGGTCCAAGCAGGCTGATTGAACTTGTAAAGCGTGAGTAGTTGCTGGCGCGCCATCGCCACAGCTTGATCCACGGGGAGGCGATCGCTCAAAGAATCCGCAAAGGCTTCAATAAAACAGAGCGCCTCTTCATCGGCAATGGTATCTCGCATGGCCAGCACCGCCGGCACACCATGGTGGATCAGCACCTCGGCCAAACTACTACGGGGCACAGTTTCTAGCTCCCCCTGCTCGTTCTTACCTTGGAAAGGCTGGGCCCCCCAGCAGGCATTAAATACCGCCACTGCCACCTGACAGCGAGTCAGCACCTGGGCCAACTCCGTACCACTCAAGGCATCCTGGGAATTAATCATGAGCTTGCCCCCATCGGGAGCAGGCACCCCATGACCCGCATAGAAAAACAGGCTGTAGCCCCCCTCTTCTAGTCGGTCCACCAGCTCAGCAGGGGTCGGCTGAATCAATTGATCCACCTGGCAGGCAGCGGAAAAGCCTGTACTGCCAGGACGAAACTCCGCCGGGCTCCGCAAATGCTCCGCCAAAATATTGGCTTCTTTCTTTAAGTCCAACTCGGGCACATCCTCACCCGATTGCCCCAGAACCAGTAGCACCTTGAGAGACTGGCTCAAACGAGGCGGCATCAGTGGGTCAACATCACTGGTGGTGCGACTAAAGAGAATCTGTTGGCTCAGGGAGATGGCCTGCTTGCCAATCTGCGGCTGCATAATCTCCCAGGGCAACTGCACCAGCTCCGGGTTACGCAGCTCCAGGCGTAGGCGCAGGGGCTTGCCCTGGCCCATGGCAATGCCACGACTCTGGCTATAGGCCGTATGGATGGGGCCATGGATAAGCCATTGCCACAGTTCCAGCCCCAGATATTGCATGAGACGACTGCTATAGCTGCCTTCTACTGCGGTTGCGGAGAAATCAATTGGCTCAACCTCAGGGCTCCCTCCCTGACTGGAAAATAAAGCCCGCCAGTTGGCCCAACCCTGATCCAGGCTGTCGGGCCAATGGCGATCGTGATGAACATAGCCCCCTGGATAGGGAGCTTGCAAAACCCAGGTCGCCCAATGACCAGGCTCCGAAGCCATCAGGGGCGCAAGTGCAATATTTAGGCAGGGATTATCAAACCCGGGCATGGATGCTTAAAGGCAGAGGTAAGAAGCTGAGCTGGACGGCAACAGTGCCGGGACGTAACGGAGAAGCCCCCGCTTCCGCTGGCTTCAACCAGGGGTAAGGATTGGCAGCCAGAGACCTAAGTGTATCGGGTTTTCGGAAGGGAGATAGCGAAGCAGGCCTGGAGAGGTCAGGCAAATCAACCATTTTCGGGCTGAATTTTTCTCAAAAAGTAAATTAGCTTCGCCTGCTTTACCTAGTTTTCCCGAAAAGACGAGACCTCTCCCCCAGACTCCACCGACTTGGGTGGCCATGATGAAGATAGATTGGCTGTAAAATATTCTGCCTATCCCAGCTCGCACTTCCATGGCAAGGCCAACGGGTTCAAGCCATGTCAAAAAACTCGCTCTGATGCTTGACCTTAAGCGACTTGGCCAGTACCAGCGCTACTCTTTCGCATCAACAGACTGAGCGGGAGCTTGCTCAGGCATCACAAGCTCTAGCCCAAACTCTCCTGGCTCGGGGACGAGATTCTGAAGGCCTTCGGCATCACGCTGACGCCGGGACGCTGAGGAGAGCGAACGGGTGGAACGCTTGCTTTCAATTTCGGCAGCTTCTGTGGGCGAGGGGCTGCGCTGGATAAACTGGGCCCTGAATCCTGCCACAGGCACCAATGTGCCAAGAACCACCATTCCCCACAGAAAGGGAATAAACCGCTTCCGTCGCGAAGTTTCCTTGGATGCTGAGGCAGAAGACTGCTCTGTGGATGATGCAGCGGAAGGCTCTGGATTGGGACGGCCTGAGGACACCGCAGCCACAGCAGAGGGAACGGGTTTCTGCTCCGCCGGACTTTCTTCAGCCGGAAGCGGCGGCAACAATTCCAGAAGCGGCTGAGTCTCAGGTACAGGCTGCTCTCTTACCTTGACATGGACCAAAGAGATCGTGGAATTGTCATGGCCATTGAGCTGATTCGCAGCTTCCAACAGTTGCATGGCAGAGACTGCAACATTGATGTTGTTGGTAAAGACGGGCTGGAGAATGCGGTCCCAAATCTCTGCAACGCGATTGCGATCGCTCAATCCATCGGAACAGAGCAACACCAGCATTTCATCATCAAAAAAGAAGCGCTGAATCGTAGGTCGTAAATGCTTTGTATCCGTAATGCCCAGAGCCTGGGTCAAAGCCCCCGCCGCTGAAGGTCGCACTGCATGGCGATAAACATTTTGACCGTAGCTGACCGACTGGGAAGCCACATCATCATCCGTCGTGAGCTGGGTATAGCCCGCTGGAGTCACCCGGTAAATGCGACTATCGCCTACATGGCCTAGATACATCAAATGCTTAACCACCCAGGACATCACCACGGTGGTGCCCATACGTTGGCGCATAAAACGCTGCTCATCATTGTTGCGCTTAAGCAGCTGATCATTGGCCTTGATGACGGCCCGCTGCATAGCAATGCCTGGTGTCGTGTTCTCTAAGTTGGCAGGGGTTTGCAGATAGCGATGAATGCTGTCAGCCGACAGCTGAGAGGCCACTTCTCCACCATCATGTCCCCCTAAGCCATCGCAAACGAGGGTAATGGACTGAATGCCAGGCCGAGTCATTCGAAAGGTGCCGCCCTGGGGCAGACAAGCATCTTCGTTCTGTTTACGTTGGGGGCCAGGATCCGTACAGGTTGCCACCTGGAGCTCCATCGTTTGGCCCTCACAGGCAATCGCCAAGGCTTGATCCAACAGGGGCAAGACCTGCTCCACCTGGGACAAAGCACCACTCGTCAAACGTTCAATCAGACCATTGAGGAAGGGCGCAATGCTGGTGTGGGCCGTGACCGCCCAAGGCAACCACACCTGGCCCAGCCAATCCAGGCTGGGAGGATTCTCGGGGCGATCGCTCGCTTCCAAAGCCAGCAATCGAATGGCAGAACCATCCACCCGAATCAGGTCTGGATTCAACAGCGTTTGGGCAACCCCCTCCTGGGCGAGGGGTTCCCATAGGCGAATCAACTGCCAGAGCCATCCCAGCTGCCGCTGGGGCGTCGCCAAGGGCCATGCCTCGCCCAAGGTAGGCATGAGTTCCCCTTCAGCCCGGCGAAAACTGCCATCAGACTGAATCGCCAAACCGTTTTGAGGGTAAATCGGCGCCCCTTCCAACAGATAGAAAGGCTGGCTCAAGCCCTTCAGTAGCCCATAGACCTGGGGCACAGCATAGCGATGGGGAAACAGACGCAGATAGGGTTGGAAGGTCGCGGGCAAGTCCTCTTCCGGCGGCGGAATTTCCGGCAGCAAGCCCGGAGACGTATCCAGGACCAAGCGATCGCTAATGACGTAATAGCGACTCTCAATGAGATGCCCCACCTCCTTTGGAAACGCCTCCGACGGCCCCACAGCCCACAGATATCGTCGCGGAATAGGAGTGCCACAGCGCTGACAAATGGCATCGTGACTGCTATTCGCAGACTGACATCGGGCATTCGCACAATGGAGCGTGAAGGGGGCAATGGCCATAGCAGAAGGATGGGGGGTGGCGCGCAGTTTCCCGTATTTAGATGACCGGAAGCCTACTGCAAGTCCCGTATAACCAACTTAGGATTCCCCAGATTCGACTTGGGGCAAACCCATGCTGTAATTCAGAACCCGAGCGTTGAGGTTATAGGAAACCTGGCCCTGTTGTAACAGATCACGAATACAGTGCTCTAAATCTGAGCCAATTCGTCGCAAATTATACTCATTCAGGTCCGATCCGGCGTAGGACTCAACCAGAGCATCAAATTTGCGATAGACCCTTTGCAAGGCCTCTTCGCTCCAATTGAGCTCGTTATCGGGATCGACATCTAACGTCAAAACACTGTTACTGGGTTGAAGTTCATTACCCTTGATCTCAGCGGTAAAGATGCGGACATGGCGGGTGGTGGATTTGAGTAGCATGGCGATCTGTCATTGCGTCACGTTCCCATTATGGGGAGGCCTAGACCCCCAGAGCAATTGTTCAGGGGGAATTCCTCCCAGCACAGGCGAGACCGTAACTCGCAAACGCCGCTAAGATTCCTCCTCCCCAGCCGCCACATAAATCGGCAGCAATACAGCAAAGGTGGAGCCTTGACCCTGACGGCTATTCACCGTAATCGACCCGCCACAGCGGAGTAACAGTTGCTGCACAATGGTCAGCCCTAGGCCCGCACCGCTGGTATCTTCAACGCCTTGGGAACGCACACGATAGAAGCGATTGAAAATCTTAGGAATCTCGCTAATGGCAATCCCCACGCCCGTGTCTTGCACATCAATTTGCAGATAATCCCCTTGGCGCTTGGCCCGCACCCAAATACGCCCACCATTTCCCGTACATTTGACGCTGTTGTGCAGCAGATTGACCAACACTTGGCGCAACCAAGGCACCAGGCAGGACACTGGCGGTAAATCATCTGGAATGCTGTAGGTGAGGGAGATTTCCTTTTCCTGGGCCAAGGACTGGTAGGTGCTAACGACCCCCGGTACAATTTCGCTCAAAACTAGGGGCTGCATGGCCTGATCACCGGCCTGCTCGATTTGGCTCAGGTCTAACAAGCCGCGAATGAGGGAGCTCTGGCGATCGCATTCCGTATTCAGCAGCTGAATATACCGCTGTCGCTGGGGAGGCTTTAGGCTGGCAGAGCCCAGCAAAGAAAGGGCCGTCTTCATGTTGGTCAACGGCGTTCTCAGCTCCTGCACCACCATGCCCAAGAACTCATCCTTGAGACGAATCGCATTCATCAACTCCTCATGCTGTAGCTGATGCGTCTCAGCCTGCTCTACCTGCTTCCGATAGGCACTCAACCGACGCCATAGGCCCTCTTGGCGCTGAAACTGCCTCATCAACCACTGGTTGAGCAACTCCGTCTCCGGCGACATTGCCCCTGGAGTCACAAAGATTTGATTCCAGTAGCGCAACAAAGCCTCCACGGCAATACTGGCCTGGCTGCCATCCTGGGTGGTTTGACTATGCTCGGCATGGGCAGTTGGCCCCCCAAGATTCACACGCAAATAATTAGTCGGCACCTGAGTCAGCAAAGACTGAATTTGGTCTAAAACTCGACCGACCACCACCGGATTGCAGGTGTAGACCATGCGCAATTGAGAGCGCGTTTCCGAAGCAGTTGTGCGACCCTGGGATGCTTCTCTTGCACCACTACTTGGGGCTGCCTCTCCAGAACTAGACTCAACATTCAAGTCACTCGCAGATGCCAGATCGCTAACGTCTACAGCAGCATCCCCGGCGCTCGAGGACAACTTAAAACGCCGCGCCAAAATCAGGCCTTGGAACTGAGTCGAGGTCACCAAGAGGAAATATTCACCACTCAGCACACCACCCCGCTCGATGGGAATCGAAACCATGGGAGCCACAGGACTGCGCTGGAGATAATCATCTCCTTGGTCATCCTGAAGAGAGAGTCGACCCGGCTCTGGGCAACTCAAGGCCAAGGGAAGCAGGGAATCTTCCAGGTTGTCGGCATCCGCCCCCAATCCTTGGGAGAGACGTGGCTCCAAAGTGCCTTTGTCCTTGGGGAAAAAGCAATTGAAGGCAGCCTGGGCCTCCGCAGACTGCTTGCAATAGCGCTCCAGCTCCAGCTGCCAATTCTCCCCTCGGGGCAACTTGGACCAGAGGGTCGTCGGCCCGGGATGATCCACCAATAAATCCACGAAGCTCGTCATAGCAGCTCGAAGCGTCGTCGAGCCCACCGCCACAGACTGGAGCTCGGGTTCCAGCTCCATCACCAACTCATAGAGAGAGCTCACACCAGAACCCTCTAAGCCATCAGATGCCGAGACAGAATGCACAAACGCCTTAGAGGAGGCTGACGGACTAGAGGTCACCACAATAATTGCCTGCTACTAGGGGGATCCAAACTGGGCTTTATATCAGAATTCCCCAATTGGAGAAAAATTTATACCACCTCTATATCAGTATGCACTAATTAACCAATGTCGATGGGCCGAGATCCTCTCCAGGCAAGCGGCGATCGCCCCTTAGCCCAACCCCAGAATTTAGCGATGTAATAGCGAAGCAGGAGCCGCTGTTACATCAGCGTCAGCAAACGGCCACCCTCGCCCCACCCCTGGCACTCAAAACAGTCCCCCAAAGCAGGCTCCCTGACATCGCCAAATGGCAGTCAAATCGACAATGATTTCCTGGGTCTGCTTCCAGGGGCCAAAGGCCTATATCCCCGAGCACTATGGGTTTGAACGCATCTCAATTGCAAACAAATGTAGGCAGATTTGGCCTACCCCCTTCCATAAATCGACGGCGTATGTATAGTAGTCAGGCAGATTTATAGCCCCTAGCTCCGGAAAGGTGGGTCTTTCCGAGATCTCAGAAGCGCCTGCAACCGTGATTGCCCCGCACGCCAACCGTGCTTGTTTCCCTGACCACAAGTCGCCTCGTGAAACCGACATTTCTTCTGAAATGTGATTAGCCATCGCCTGCAGTTGCCCCATGCCCAGCACCACAACCCTTTCCAAGCCTGCCACCACCACTGAGCGGGCAGCCCATTTCTCCCAACGTGCCCCCTTCACCAGCACCGTTGGCAAGGCCACCATGGGCAGTACTGTCACGGCGCCTCAAACGCCGGCCCAGCAGCCAGATCATCCCCTGCCAGAGTCCGGCCTAAAGACGGATTCCTCCGCAGACGCATCAATGGTGGTGCTGGACCGAATCAGCAAACTCTATCGCCAGGGAAGCTGCGGCCTCAAGGATGTCAGCCTCACCCTGCCTCGCGGAGGCTTTCTGTTCGTCACAGGTCCTTCAGGCTCGGGTAAGACCACCCTGCTGAAGCTACTCTATGGTGCAGAGCGTCCCAGCGAGGGCTCTATCACAGTCAATGAGCAGGAAATTCATGGGCTTAAAGGCGATCGCCTCTCCCGTTTCCGCCGTCAACTTGGTGTGGTCTTTCAAGACTACAAACTCATTCCCAACCGTACCGTGAGCGAGAACGTGGCCTTCGCCCTTTGGGCCCAGGGATGCAAGCAGGCAGACGTTGCCCGCCGCCTCGCCCCCACGCTGCGCCTAGTGGGCTTACAGCACAAAGCCGACTGCTTTCCCACCCAGCTCTCTGGTGGCGAGCAACAACGCGTCAGTCTTGCCCGAGCCATTGTGGGAACGCCACCGCTCATTCTGGCCGACGAGCCCACCGGCAACCTGGATCCAGCAAACTCCCAGCAGGTCATTCGCATCCTCAACAAGCTCAACAAGATGGGAGCTACCGTTGTTGTCACCACCCATGACCTGCACTTGGTCAAACAGTCGAAACATCCTGTGATTCAGCTAAAAGAAGGTCAGCTATCCTGGCTGCGCCGCTAAGACTCGTTAGCGCCACACAATCATTAGTGCCACCAAGAGGCCAATACAGGAATGACACCCAGGAATTATGCCGAGCTAGACCGGGGTATCACGTCAAGGAAAATCTATAAGGGAAACCTAGGCAGCAGGCCGGAGAATTTTCTTAATTGATTCAACCTTCTACAAGCCCTCTGACTCTTCAGTGAATCAGAGGGCTTGTAGCGTTGGTTCCAGTCAGTGACAGCCTATATTCGACTCTTCCGAGCCAAGAGCCGAGATTTCTTGCAAAATTCCTAGGCTTACGTCACCGAACATCCAGATTCCCTGACGAAAACGGGGGATTCACAATAATGAAATAAAAAGCGAAGAAGAGAAAAACCTATACACCACAGTATTTTCAAGCAGTATGAATAGCAGGGGGACTCCCTGGATGCAATGTATGAGACGTAAAGAAACTCTTAAACATGGTATGTGATCGCGATTTCGGGGATCGGTGTGGGCATTCATAAATCATCGCCAGTTAACTTCCAGCCCACCGTCATCGCCCTGGAGAATCGTGTCATGGCTTCTACCCATTTTCAGTCCCCCGCCACTGCCATTGAGCAAGCCTGGAACCACCAGCAGCCTCTTTCTGAAGCAGTCATCATGGAATTACTGCAAGACCGTTGCTTAGCCGGTATGAATCTACGTAATGCCCAGCTCAGCGGCATGGACCTCAGTAATGTCGATCTGAGTGGTGCAGACCTCAGCGGCGCAGATCTCAGCGGGGCCAATCTTACTGGGGCAAACCTTCGTAATGCAGATCTAACCAAAGCGCGTTTGGTCCAGACCAATCTGCATGAAGCGTTTCTCAACGGCGCCAGCCTGTGCGATGCGAACCTCTCCCATAGCAATTGCGATAAGGCCAGCTTTATCGGGGCCATGTTGTACGGCTGCGATTTCAGTGGTGCCAACCTCTGCTGGGCCATCCTGTCCCACAGCTATGCCGTGGAAGCCACCTTTGACGGTGCCAATTTGCACCATGTTGACCTGCGCTGGAGCAACCTCAACCGCGCCAGCTTGGAACTGTGCAATCTAAACGACATTCGTTTGGATCAAGCCAGCATTCGCGGCATCGCAATGGCTCAACTCAGCCAGACCC
>CALLPZ010000487.1 GCA_938015405.1 uncultured Pseudanabaenaceae cyanobacterium | reverse complement strand
CGTGAAATCATCATGGAGCGGAAGGATGAGATTGGTGAGTTGGCCAATTCCTTTGAGCTGATTCGCCGTAGCCTGGTGACTGCAACCAACCTTCTTTATAAGCAGCGTCAGAAAAAGCAGGGTGAGCCTCAGCAAAAGTAGTTCGTTGAGAGACTCGTTATTGAGTCTCTTCAATCAAATCAAAGAGACTCAAGAACGCAGTCTCTCAACGAACTACTTCTGCTGAGGCTCACCCTGCTTTTTCTGACGCTGCTTATAAAGAAGGTTGGTTGCAGTCACCAGGCTACGGCGAATCAGCTCAAAGGAATTGGCCAACTCACCAATCTCATCCTTCCGCTCCATGATGATTTCACGGTCCAAGTTCCCCCCGCTAACATCCAGTGCCATCTCGGTAATACCCGCCACGGGTCGCAGCACAAGACGCTGAACCAAGCGATTAATCATCAAGAACAAACCGCCAAACAGCAAGGCAACCAGTCCAGCAGCCGTCAAACTACGCTGCAGAATGACTGTCTTCAAGTTAGCCAAGGGAACGCCAACGATACTCGCTCCAACAACCCCCGTCTCAGGATAATTAAAACCACTATCTGAGCCATAAGCCGCCACAATTTCCTTCGGTGCTTTGTCAATGCCACCATGGCATTCCAAGCAGGAGGCCTTACTCACAGAAGGGCGAGAAGAGGTGAGAAAGCGACGCCCCTTAATCGTGCCTTCTTGAATCAGCACCTTCAAATCACTATCATCTCGAAACTGCTTCAGAATATTTTGCTCTAAAGGCTCCGGGAAATTCGTGGGGTTTAGGGGATTGTCTGAAGTCGTTTTTACATAGTAATCAGGCTGAATCTTGAGCAGGTGATCCGAGACCTTTTTTGTTGCCACCACCGGGGAGAGAGCCGGAGCATGGAACACATCCTGCGCAACGATCTCAGGACGCACATCTTCAAGAACAAAGGTTCCAACCGACTTAAACATATCAACCAGCAAAGACAAGTCTTTACCGGCGGCAGTATAAACCTCATGTCGACTCCAAAAACCGACAATCACAGAGCTAATCACAACCGTCACGATATAGCCAAAAATCATCGCCCTTCTGAAGCGATTGATAATACTATCCTTATTGCGATCGCGAGAGCTGCTTGTATTTTTAACAGAGTTCATGATCTGAATGATTCTAGTGAATGTAGGAGAGTCAATGCGAGGAGGTTTAAGAATTCTGCGAGCGATTTACCCCACGGCTTCACTCACAAAAAGAGAGTTTCCTTTGTTTAAGCCCTATTTGAGTTATGTTTCTAGGACTTTTAATTCAGCCCTAGCGCTGATGATATTTTGGGTTTTCTTTTCGAACTCTTTTCGATGTTCAGGGTTGTCAATATCCTGAGCGAGCTTGCTTGACAATGCCTCGACCAGCTCTAAGGAGTTTGGTGCGCCCAGCTCACCCACTGCATCCTCATAGATAAATTCAGAAATAGGCCCCAAAGCATCATGGAGTGACTCTTTCAGGAATCCTAATATTGCGGGGAAGTTAATTTGTTCCTGAAGAGTTGGTTGTTCTGTTTCCTCAGGCAGGCTGGGCTCATTGGACAAATTCTGTAGATCTAAACCTCCTATCTTTTGAAAGAAATCCTCCAGAGAGAGCTGAAATCGATTTTTAGGCGGGAGGCGGAAGGGGTGGCAACGATATCTAACGGTACTCAGACCTTCAAGCGCATCCAAAGCCTCTTCATTTTCCTTGCCGTTATATTGCAGTGCGACAATTTCTCCGCCCTCAATAATCAATTTTCCGTATTCATGTTCCGATTTAAAGAACAGAACGGTGCCTTTACTATGCGTTTTGGCAAAAAATAAAACGGCAATCGCAAAGGCTGAAAGTGGTACGCTGCGTCTCTTTTCCATAGGTCCAAACTAGGAATGCAATAATCGATTTGACAGGTGTTGCATCCAAGACGCAAAAGGATTAGCAGGTTCTGCTTTATCCCCAGAACTGTCACCAAGTTTGGGCCTCACTCTCATAAGGCAAGATTTTTTCAATCAGAACTGATGATGCATAGATATGACTATGATTCCCGCCATTTGGCCGGTAACAACACCGCCTTGCCAACTTTGCAGGAGATGTATGTTGTGCTGTAGGGCGTGAGAGCAATTGGCCCTCACCCCAAAGCCACTTGGAAGCTCCAAGATCCCGTTGGAGCCCAACGCGACATAGGCAGGAAAACATCTACTGCATGAGATAGAGTTCTCGTCCGATAGCAAGTGGGAGCCCTTTGCTGGGAAAGGGTATGACGATCTTCAGGGGGTGAGCAGAGGCTGAATAAAGCTTGAATCTCTGCGATCGCAAGTCCCATTCGACTCCATCGCAGCGTTGCTCCCATTCCGTCTGATCGTGGCCTTATTCGGACCAAAGCCCACTTCATCGCAGCCTTATCTGCCCCAAAAGGGATATCAGTCCTCCTGGGCTCAAGTCGGCTCAAGTCCCTAAATCTACGGAGCAAGCCACCCTCGCCCCCCAGGCGATCGCAGGTCCTCAACCCAAAGGTGATCCATCGTCCCTAGATGCGGTTTGAAAACCCTTCGCCGTTCCCTAGTCCTTAAGGAACCATGGGGGCAAATCAGGTCAGATCCATGCGGAGGTCGTTGTGCGTCCAAAAGTCTTAGCCCCCCTAATTTCCCTCTCACTCCTCTTTGGCGGCGTTGCCACGCTGGTGGCTCCCCCCGCCCCGGCTCAAACTAAAGCCGTTAAATCCGTCTGGAGTGCCGTTGATGTCAACGACGGCGGCTTCAGCATCCTCATGCCCGGCATCGTTGATCGTCGCGTCAACGCCCCTGAGCTCATGGGCAAAGCCACTGAGCAAACCCTGCTCATGGCCAGCCAAGAACGCCATGATGCCTTCTATATGGTGGCCTGGTCAGATCTTTCAGTCAGCCCGAACCTAGACACGGCGGGACAAGCCAAAGTCCTGGACCTCGCCAAAGAAAGCTTCTTGCGCAGCTTCAAAGGTCAGCTCTCCGAGAATACGGACCTACGCCTCGGCGGCAACCCTGGCAAGCAGTTCACCATGACCAGCAACCTGCGCGGCAGACAGTTCGTTGTCCGCAGCCGTAGCTATCTCGTGGGCTCCCGCATTTACCACGTCCTTGCCGCCGTCCCCCAAAACGTCGACAAGAACCTCGTGGGCAGCACCCGAGGCTTCCTCAAGTCCTTCAAGCTGGATGCAAACTTTACTGCTCCTCAGAACATTGCCCAAGCCCCCGCTTCTATCCAGGTTGACGTTGCGGAGCCCACAGCAGCTCAAGAGTCAGCAGCAAGTGTCATCCCACCCGAGAAGGCTGCTCCTCTGGTCCGAGACCCTGCCGCTAAACGTCTGTTTTAGGAAGGTCCCCTGAATGGCGGCATATACAACAAAGGGACATGGCAATGCCATGTCCCTACCAGGGTTTTACCCTCAATGCAGATAGTACCGCTTAGCTTTTTACCTAGATATCCAGCTCAGCCATATTGAGCTTGGAACCATAGGTCTCAATAAACTCACGGCGAGGGGCAACGCGATCGCCCATCAGCACAGTAAAGATGCGATCGGCCTCGGCGGCGTCTTCAATCTCCACTCGTTTCATAATGCGCGTCTCAGGATTCATTGTGGTATCCCACAACTGCTGAGGCATCATTTCACCCAGACCCTTAAAGCGCTGGATGGTGTAGTTCGCATTCTCCGGCAGTGCAGCAATGCGCCGCTCCAGTTCCTGCTCGTTATAGCAATAGAAGTGGTTGCGACCCCGCTCCAGCTTATATAGCGGCGGACAGGCAATGTAGATATAGCCCTGGTCCACTAGCTCTCGCTGGTAGCGGTAGAAGAAGGTCAGCAGCAGGGTACGAATATGGGCACCGTCCACATCCGCATCAGTCATGAGACAAATGCGGTGGTAGCGCAGGTTATCCATGTTGAATTCTTCACCCTTGATGCCCAGGCCTAGGGCCGTGATCAGGGATTGAATTTCATTGTTTTTGTAGATCTTCGAGTCATCGGTTTTCTCGATGTTGAGGATCTTGCCGCGCAGGGGCAGGATCGCCTGGAACCGGCGATCGCGACCTTGCTTAGCGGAGCCACCAGCGGAGTCACCCTCCACGATGTAAATCTCAGATTCAGCGGGGTCGCGGGAGCTGCAATCCGCCAGCTTGCCCGGCAGGGTCGAAGACTCCAACACGGACTTACGGCGCACCAAGTCACGGGCACGACGAGCGGCTTCCGCTGCGTTAAAGGACTGAATGGCCTTTTCAAGAATGGAATCCACCACCGCTGGGCGGAAGTCCAGGTACTCCAGCAGCACCTCACCAACGAGGGTATCGACAATGCCACGAACTTCGGAGTTACCCAGTTTGGTCTTAGTTTGACCTTCAAATTCCGGCTCTGGCACCTTAACGGAAATCACTGCCGTCAGGCCCTCGCGGATGTTCTCACCGCTGAGGTTAGAGTCGTTTTCCTTAATCTTCTTACGCTTGCGACCCACGCTATTGAAGGTGCGGGTCAGGACGGTCTTAAGGCCCTCTAGGTGGGTCCCCCCATCGATGGTGCGAATGTTATTGGCAAAGCCCAGCAGGTTATCTGAGTAGGCATCAACACACCATTGCAGCGCGACCTCTAGGGTGACTCCCTTCTTCTCGCCCTGAACGTAGATGATCTCCTCATGGATGGGCTGTTTGTCCGCATTCATGTACTCGACGTACTCGCGGATGCCCCCTTCGTAGAAATAGGTTTCGGAGTAGGGCTCATCAGTACCCAACTTGTCCAAACGCTCGTCCGTGAAGACGATCTTGGTACCGCCATTGAGATAGGCCAGCTCCTTCAGACGACCCGCGAGAATCTTGTATTCGAAGACCGTTGTCTCCGTAAAGATCAAGTCATCGGGCATAAAGCGGACGAAGGTCCCCGTCCCCTTATGCTTCGTGGGCTCGATCTCCATCTCGCCGGCAACTTTGCCTCGCTCAAAGCGAAGCTTGTGGACTTTCTTGTCCCGATAAACCTCTGCTTCAACCCATTCCGACAAGGCATTTACCACGGAGATACCCACACCGTGGAGACCACCAGAGACCTTATAGCCACTGTCACCGCCAAACTTGCCCCCAGCATGGAGCACGGTCATCACCGTTTCCAGGGCAGACTTGCCCGTTTTCGCCACAATACCTGTAGGAATGCCCCGACCATCGTCTCGCACAGAGACTGAGCCATTGGCATGTAAAATAACGTCGATTTGGGTGCAGTGACCGGCTAGGGCCTCATCGACGGAGTTATCCACGACCTCATACACGAGGTGGTGTAAACCCTTAGGACCGGTGCTGCCGATGTACATGCCCGGTCGCTTACGCACCGGCTCCAGGCCCTCTAGGACCTGAATTTGACTGGCACCGTATTCATTCGCCATGGAGAAGTGCTCCGAATATCCGCTGTAACGTGGGGGTTAAGTGATGAATCCCAAAATGCAGCCAGGATTCTAGCACAAAAGGTGTGCGAGGGATTTTAGGCCGCTCTCGGACAGATTTTGAATGAAGGGTGGATCAAAGATCTGCTCAGCACGTTTGTTCTATTGTAGCGTTGTATAGCCATTTTGGAAGGCTTATGGGTGCTAAAACTCAAGCGCTGATTGTGATTTGCGGGCCGACGGCGGCGGGAAAATCGGGGTTAGCCATGGCGATCGCCCAACGCCTTAATTCTGTCATCCTCAGTGCCGATTCTCGCCAGGTGTATCGCAACTTTGACATTGGCACAGCCAAGCCCACGGTGGCTGAGCAACAACGGGTCCCCCATGAACTGGTGGACATTTGCGAGCCAACTGAAACCCTCACCCTGGGGGACTACCAACAGCGGACTCAACAACTGATTGGCCATTATCAATCCCAGTTAAACTGCCACTGCCCGCTTCTAGTTGGGGGCACAGGACTTTACATCAAGTCCATCACCCGAGGACTCAAAATCCCCCGCGTTCCGCCCCAGCCTCCTCTGCGAATCCAGCTCAATCGGCAGGGGCAAAAGCTGAACTATGCTCTATTGAAATCAGTTGATCTCGCCGC
>CALLPZ010000486.1 GCA_938015405.1 uncultured Pseudanabaenaceae cyanobacterium | reverse complement strand
GAAAAACTGTTTGAGGGTGAGTGCTGAAAGAAGGCCTGCACTACTAGCCCCAACAACTGCAATATGCTTAATCGGGGATGGGATGGACATACATTCAGCCGCTAGGATACTTGCAGTTTAGGCCATAAATTATACTGAATGTAGTCTTGTCAGACTATAGCTGAAGTAATTGTTACAACAAGGCCGGGGCACGACAGTTGTGAAGTTTGATGCTCTTACAACTAATTGTGGCCTACTGTTCAGGTCATTGAAATTGTTGGACCATAACTGGATTTTGTGGAAACGGGTCTAATTGCGGAGTGGGCAAGATGAATCCTGTATCTATTTGGGTTACTGTGCTTATTCCCGACTTTGTTTGGAGACGGGACTGAAGCTACCTCTTTTTAGGAAAATGCCTGTGCCCGCGCTGCTTTACAGTCTTTTGAGCGCCCCTTTCGGTTGGCTCGCCACAGCTTTCTGGATCTGGATGCTGGTGGATTGTTTGAAAAATGGCAGTGGACGCGATCGCCAGTGGATCTGGCTCCTTGTCTTCCTTAATGTTTTGGGCGCGGCGATTTACTTTGTGGTGTGCTGGTGGCCTCGTTCGAATCGCCAGTTGCCGATGCCAGGGTTTGCGCGGCGGTTTGCAGTGAAGGATAAGCTGTGGCAGGCAGAGGCGGATGCTCGCAACATCGGCAAGGCTTACCAGTTCGTCAAGCTTGGGGATTTGCGATATAGCGTAGGCGATCGCACCCAGGCTCAATATGCCTATGACCAGGCGATCGCTCAGGAGCCTGAGAATCAGCAGGCGCTTTGGGGTTTGGTTAATCTTGCGGCGGATCGCAAGGATTTGGCTGGGGCAAGGGAGCGATTGACGCTGTTGTTGCAGGAAGATCCTGGTTTTAAGTATGGAGAGGCCTCGGCGCTTTACGGCCAACTGTTATATGAGCTGGGGGAGTTGGATGAGGCCCGTGCTCATTTAGAAGCTAACAGTCATCAAAATGGAACGCCGGAAGCTGCATTGCTTTTGGCTCAGCTGCAACAGCAGCAGGGCGATCGCGAACAGGCAAAAGAAACAGTGGCAAATATGGTGGCTAAGGTGAAGGGATCGCCACCGTACTATTTCAAGCAACACCGGGGGACGGTGCGCCGTGCTGAGCGGTTGATGCGAATGTTGGAAAAATCTTAGGGTTGGCCAGGGTTTTGCTGCCTGTCAAGTACTGTTTCTTTGGGGCGCTGGTTTATTGCTTGCGCGTGAGCAACCAATGGGGTTGATCTGCCCGTCAAGATGGACGGTCGTTGGTGGTGATGACTTGGGGAGAGGCTTTAGGGAAGCTGGCGCTTGAGCCAAAGGCTACCGCCTGTGAGGCAACCTAAGCCTGCCAATAGTACAGAAGCTTGGGCAAGGGGATTATCAGTGCCTAGCGCTGCGATGCTTTCGGTGGCGTCGCTGAGGATGGTGCCGTGGCTGGCGGGGTCGCAGTCGGCGAGGGTCAGCGGGGCGGTGTCGGTGTTTGTTGCGATGAGGGATGCGGCGGCGAGGCTAGCAGAGGCTTGGGGAGCTTGGGTGAGGATGGCCGCAGTGGCGAGGGTTCCGGCGATGACGTTAGTAATGGCAGGGCGCAGTTGAACGGTCATAGTCTCTATCCCAGGTCGCATAGCACAGTATTAAAAAAGCTCGGGGAACTTGCCGAACGGAGTAACAACGCATTTCCCATGGTTATGGAGTTGCGGAGGGTAGAAGTCTGGCTCAAGGAAGTTACGGATTGTTTCCCGAGCGATGTGGTCAGTATGGCTGAGCAGATTGGGGATTGCTAAGGGGGACTACGTAGGATTTATGGTTGCTTTTTACTCTGCTAGCCTGGGCTTTATAAAAGTGACGGTTTGAATGGGATTTATGCGGTTTTTCTAAGTAATTGCCCCATGGAGCTACGGAAGATAGTTAGAGAAGAGGATTAAGGGGAGAAACCGGGTGCTTAGTCAAATACTTAGAGCGTGACGCAGACATAATCGTAAACACCTGGTTTCTAGGTAATAAGCGGCGCGACGATACCTCGGATTGTCGTACCAGGAGTCGCAGAGTTGTATATAGCACTGTTTGACTGGGTTCTCTAGCCAAGCAGTGCCATCTTTTGGGGTGCCTTCGTAGCTGTTGTGATCAAGGTTGAGGCAGTTAATCCATCTGTAACGGATTAACTGCCTGGTCTCTACCGCCATTGCCAAGAGCGAGATTCCAGCCGGATAACCATGGTGTCAAGCAATCCTGTTGATAGGAAACCTCTATGCATGACACCGAGAGCACCAGTCCCGGCTGATTCGCCCCTATAAAAGCTTGAAATATCTGGGAATTCCCATTCAGACCCAGCCATTGGGGCGATAGGATGGAAGCTTAATAAATTTCCTTTTCTGGCTCGCTCGATATGACTTTTCTCTCCGTTAGTGATCTGTTGATCATTTCCAAGTGGCTGGCGATTACCACTGTGGTCCTGGGTGCGCTTACGACGATCGCCTTCATCGCAGGTTGGAGCTGGCGTTTCCGAGGGGTGGGAGTCACGAGTTTTATGGGAGTTGTTGCGACTAGCATCTTTGCCCTAGGGGTGAGCCTATATCCCCGCATTGCTGTGGAAGGGGCTGAGCGTTTTAGCGTCGTCTATGACGGCGGGGGAACCGAGCTGGTTGTGGCGGTTCCTGCCCAGGCCATTAGCGCAGAGACCGCTGAGGCGACGTTGAAGCAGGCTGCCTATGACTCCTATTCTCCTGGACGCTTTGGCCAGAGCCCAGATTCGAAGATGACCGTGCGGCTTCGGACTGTGGTTCACCATGGCGGTTCTTCGGA
>CALLPZ010000485.1 GCA_938015405.1 uncultured Pseudanabaenaceae cyanobacterium | reverse complement strand
AGGGCCTGAACGCAGTTGTCCCGTTGCTCCGAGTTAACCTCATCTAAACCGTCCAACAGCAGTTGAAGCTGCTGCTGCTCAAGCCAGGTTTGGGCCAGATCCTTAGAGACTTGGTACTGGGCATTGAGTTCATAACGAATCCAACTGGCAATATCCGTTTGAGCCGCCTTGCCCCGTGCAGATGAACGGCGGCGGGCAGGATTCCAAGTGGAAAGGTTGAGAAAAACGGGAATGGGGCGCAGTTGATCAACCTCTGCACGGCTGAGGAGATCGCGGCAGAGCTCTAGCAAGGTCGTGGTTTTACCAGAGCCAGGTTCACCCAGGATGAGCAGCGTACCCCCTTCACCCAGTTGGTCAAATAAATCCGTGACGCGGGTTTGACTGGGCAGGGTTTGGCGAGGCTGGGCCGTGGTTTCCCAGGCCAAAGACCAGGGATGGCTAAGGGCATCGAGGCGTTGCTCAAAGCCTAGGGCGATGATGGCGCGATCGTGGAGGGAGGTTTCTAGGACGCCTTTGACCCAGTAGTTGCGCACCTTATTGATCAGGATTTGGCGATCTCTGATGGCGGATGTGGCCAGGATTTGTGCAGCTGCCGATTCATGGCCTGCCAACCTATTGCCAGCCGACCTCTCGCCGACAGCGAGGGTGGTGGTTTGGTGCAGCGTTGAGGGTGGGGGTAGGGTCTGTTCGATCGCATCGACAGGATTGTTATTGCTACCGCTGTAGAGGGAGATGGCTTGGGGCTGGCCGAGGTTGAGTTGTCCCAGCAAACTTTGGAGGGCAAGGATGGAGCGGGGGCGATCGCTGCCATTCATGGCGGTCATACGATTGAGCACCCCGGCAAACTCGGGCGACACCGCTGCCTTGTGAGTCCAATCTAGCGGGCCAATGCCATCAACCCGCTGAAAATATTGGGGCAGTTTGCCCGTCAATAGATAGATAGCAGTAAGGCCCAGGCTATAAATGTCGCTGCCGGGGAAAGGCTGACCCGCTGCCTGCTCCGGTGCCATGAAGCCCGCCGTGCCAGGGGTAAAGTCCGATTGCAAGGGCTGGGTTGCGAGCAACTCCTTGGCAATGCCGAAGTCAATCAAGACAGGCAGTTGCCCATCGTCCCGCAGGATGATGTTGCTGGGCTTGATGTCTCTGTGGATGACCCCTTGTTGGTGAACGTAATCTAGGACGGGGGAAAGTTGCGTGAGCATCTGGAGGACATCGGCTTCACTGGCCTTACCCTGCTGTTTGACCCAGGTTTCTAGAGTGATGCCGACGATCCATTCTTGGACCAGATAGAGCTCATTGCCTTCGCCGAAGTAAGCATAGAGCTGGGGGATTTGATCGCTTCCCTGGCTTAGCTCTTCCAGTAGAGCGGCTTCCCGCTGGAATCTTTGTTTAACCTGTTCATCGATCTCCGGCTGATCTTGCCAGGTGCGCAGTTTCTTGACCACGCAGCGGCGGCCTGAGGGTAGGTGGGTATCCTCGGCTAAAAAGGTTTCGCCAAAGCCGCCGCTACCCAGGTGCGCTATGGGCTGATAGCGATTGTTGAGTAGGTCGGGCAGGGACACAGGCAGAGAGAGAAAGACGTTGGCGAGGGATGCAGCTTCTACATTATTCCCGATGTTTGGCCAGGGCTGCCTTTAAGTTAGAGGGAGAAGTGCCTTGGGATAGTCAAAAATCTGTGATGGGGCAGTTCCAGGAAGCCATCAGTAGGGGAGAGCCAGCAGTATGGCTGAGCGTACGTTGACCTTGGCGTAGATGCCAATCTTAAATTTTCTTTGGTTTATCACTATTTATCTAGGTTTTAGCTCGTTTGCTGCCCAAACCTTGAGCCCTAGGGGATTCTGCCACTTCTCCGCTTGGATATGGGGCAATATCTCTTTCATCCTCCCCACACAATTTCCTCATATATGGCGTTAGGGCGCTGAAAGTTCTTTATCTGTGAAAGCCTTAGGTCTGCGGAGGTAATCCACGATTCGGAGTCGTTATTCTGCAGTCATGAAATCGGATGGGAACTGACTTCTTGCTCGAGTCATTAAACGGGTGTATGACCACTTTTTTGAACATTACCTCGATACGTAATCGTAGCTATGAAAATTTCCGCCTTGAACTCTAAACTCGCTCTCGTTGGTCTGGCTGCGCTGAGTGTTGTTGCTATTCAAAAGCCAATGCAGGCTGGCGAGATTTCCGTTGACTTCTCAACATTGCAGTCTGGTCAAAGCGTGGAAGGCCTGGGAACGGTCCATGACTTGCTAGAGATTGACGCCGTCAATGGTGATGGTGTCATGGTGACCGAAGGCGGAGGTTACACTGCTTACGGGGCTTGGGTTAAGGAAACGGGTAAGCATTCCGTTAAGAACGGTGGCGTTGCAGCGGGTGGCTTTGCAGATAAGAGCAAAAATAACTCTTTTAGCTTCTCTTTTGCGCCCGATGTGACAGTTTCCAATTTCTCTCTAGAGATGCTGGATTACGGTGACTGGAATCCTGAAAAGGCGACCAAGCATGGCGTTTACTTGACTGCATTCAATGCAGTGGGCGATTTAATTGATCAGTTCAGCTTGGAGCATCAGACTGGTGCTAGCCAAAATGATGTCGCCAATAATGTTTATAAAGCCAGGACTGTTGGCCTTGCAGGTGATGCATTTGAATCCACCGATGCGTCCAACTTTGGCGAGACGCTGTTGTCTGTGGCGGGTGAAGGGATCTCCCGTGTTGAACTGACCTTTGCCAACAACAGTCAGAAGCGTGCGAATCAGTCTTCTGACCCCAACGTGGCTTTCCGTTCCCTGAGCTTTACTGCTGAGACGGCTTCTGAGAAGGTTCCTGAGCCTGCTTCTATGCTGGGCCTCCTGGCTGTGGGCGCTCTGGGGGCAAGCTCTGCGCGGAAGCGTCAGCAAAAGGGTTAAGGCTATTGCTTGGCTAGTCAGCTTATCTATAGGCCAATAATGCTCGCTACCCCGAGGTGAAGTACACAAACTTCGCCTCGGGGGATTTGGCGTTTCTCCATGGGGGCTAACCGCTGAGCTTTCCTATCCGGAACTCTGACATGATTCGCTAGGCTACAGTGCCTGGGTTTGTTTTTCGATAGGCTGAACAGGTCTTCCATTGTTCATGCTGTTGTAATGCCTTGGATTCCGTTGATTGGCTGTGGGCTGGGTGCTGGTTTACTCTCAGGGCTCTTGGGGATTGGTGGGGGAACGGTACTGGTCCCGATTTTGCTGTTGCTGGGCTATTCTCCCCTGCAAGCTGTGGCGACTAGCTCCCTCGCAATTATCGTGACGGCCAGCTCTGGGACTTGGCAGAACTGGCGCATGGGTTTCATTGACCTGGAGCGAATCTTGTTGTTGGGGCTCCCGGCCTTAGTTGCAGCCCAGGTGGGAGTTTTGCTGGCAGATCTAATGCCGGGGCGCTGGCTATTGGTGGCCTTTGGATGTTTGATGCTGTTGAATATCTACTTGCTGTCTTTGCGGCGACGGTTGAAGCAGAAAATTTTTGTCGGGCCGATGCTGCGACCGACCGCGGCGCGTGTGGTGACAGGCAGTGTGGCAGGGGCGATCGCAGGTCTCTTAGGTGTGGGCGGTGGCGCGATCATGGTGCCGCTACAAATGTTGCTGCTGCAAGAGCCCATTAAACGTGCGATCCAGACAAGTCTTGGCGTTATTGTTCTGACCGCCTTGTCTTCTACTTTGGGCCACGGCTTACAGGGAAATGTGTTGTGGATACCTGGGTTGATTTTGGGATTAGGCGGCTTGGCCGGAGCCCAGCTGAGTACTCGCCTGTTACCTCAGATGGCAGATGTTTGGGTGAATTGGCTCTTTCGCTTGTTTCTCTTGTTGTCTGCTCTCTATAGCTTTTGGCAGGCTTGGATCTTTTCATCTTAGGAAAGGCTGAAAAATTTTAGTTGTGCTTGCACAGGCACTGAGTTGACCCAATCTTTAAATGGTGAGCTGGAGTAATTTTTCGAGACGACTAACTTGAAATTAGCGCTCTTTCTTGGGCTAAGAAACTTGCTCGCAGATTTTTAAAATTTGAGCTGGGGTGTGACCGAACTCGTACAACTACCCGCTTCATCCTGCGTAAAAGAGATGACGAAATTCCGCTAAATCGCTTAATGGTAATTGTCCGATTGGTTGTAAAGCTCCTATCCGAGAAGGGTTGAGCCTGGTTGCTCGGTGCCTCTGAAGATTGGCTTCTATTCCGTGTAACTACGGTTATATATGACTTTTCTCTGCTAAAAGCACGGTTATACATTCATCTGGAAGATAGCCTAAACCACTGAAAATAAAATATATCCGGATGGCCATACTAAAGTTGCCAGGGCAAGAATATCTATATCTGATGTTTTTGATGTGAGGCTCAATCTTTACTACATCTGCCCTGGAAAGTTCTCTGTTGAACGACTTGGCTTTTAGCCTTTCCCATGACCCAAATAACTCAGGAGTTTGAGTTTCAATGAAAAGCTTTAATCGTTTTCTACTAGTCGCTGGTGTGGCATTAGGTGCTTCTGTAATGGGTGCTGGCTCTGCATTCGCAGCGGAGACAGAAACCATTAACTTGTCTGGCACAGTAGCGGCTTATAACAACATCGTTGTTGATGCTGATACTGGCGCTGCAATCACCCTTGCAACGAATGGCGTAGCTAATTTAGCAGGGCAGAAAATTGCAGATATTAGTGTCGCATCTAATGACCCCGATGGCTTTACCCTGACAGCTACTCCTAGTGATTCAACTGGTAATCTGACGGGGGGAACAACGGGTGAGCTGCTCTCCTATGTTGTAGCTGTTGATGGGGCAAATGATGCTGCTGCTGCAACCTATGCTGCTGCAAATGCTGCTGCTGTCTTTACTGCAAATGCTGCTTCCATCGATACCAACTTAAATGTCTATATTCAGTTGACGACTGCTGCAACTGTGATTGAAGCAGACACCTACACCGATGCTGTTGTCTTAACAGTGGCTGGTGTCTAATCATTTTGTATTGGCTTATCTTCGACTATGACTCGCTTTTGTTGGTTGAGTTATAACTGAGGCTAGGACTAATGTCACCTGATCTTCACTAATGTCTCTTACCTGAGGGGGAATGGGCCCGTTTGCTCTCAGGTAAGAGACTTCAAAAAAACTATTTTTCTCTGTAAATAGCCTTTGATTCTATTGAGGAGAGTTGGAGCGTCAAGGAGAAGCTATGGAACGATTAGTCGCAATCTTTGTTTTTCTAATTCCTCTTTTAGTTGCAAAATCGGCTTTTGCACTACCTGATATCTCTAACGTAAATACTCGCACTGTTGCAACTAATTTAGAGCTTGATGGTGATGGGCAGACAGGGACTTATACGGTTTTAGTTGCTGATGTAACCGTTGACTCCCCTTCTGCACCGAGCTACACGATATCGATTCCTGCTGGGGATCTAACCTCTGGAGTGGCTCCTGTCATTGGCTTTCAAGTTGCTGCTGTGACGAGTGGTTCTGCTCCACCGACCACTTTTAGTAGTAACTGGGAGCTTTGTAGCTCCCAGGAAGAGGACTTGGATATTTATATTCAATACACTACTGCAACTCTCCAAGATCCAGGAACCTATACTCACAGCCTGTTTCTTTCCGCCGTCGACAACCCCGGCTCTTGCTAGTGCAAAGTACTTGTTTGGAAAATGATGAAAAATATTTCACCTAGACTCTGTTTAAGTATTGCTGCTGCTTGTCTAGCTTCTTTGAGTCATGCCACTCCCTCATGGGCATTTCAGCTACTGCCCTTGACGCAGTATTTCTCTCCTGTTGGCTCAGATTCTACTCAATCCTATCGAGTGACAAATAACCAAAGTCAAAGAGTGGCAGTAGAAGTGTCAGCAATGAAGCGAGAGATTGATCCACTAGGACAGGAAAAACTGTTTCCCGCAGATGATGACTTTATTGTCTATCCCAGCCAAATTATTCTTGAACCGGGGGCTAGTCAGTCCCTGCGAGTGACTTGGTTGGGCGAGGAGAGTCCTGAGACAGAATTGGCCTATCGCTTGGTTGCAGAGCAGCTTCCGATCTCGTTTGAGAAAAGCCAGCTACAGCTAGATCAAAGTGAGATGGTTGCATCTGTCGATATTTTGATGCGCTATCTAGGCTCTGTTTTTATTCGACCTGCAGATTCAGAATCTAACCTTGTGCTAACCTCCGCTGGCCTGTTTGAAGATTTAGAAGCCAAGCGCTATATCGAGCTCTTTTTTCTCAATACTGGCAGTGAATTCGCGCGTTTATCAGAGGCTGAAGTTCAAGTCTCGTCCCAAGATAAACAAGTGCTTCTGGGCCGTGGGACATTGGTTGATCAAGGGCAAAAAATTGTTCTGGCAGGAGGTGAGCGTCGTCTGTTAATTCCTTGGCCTGCTGAACTGCCCTATGGAGACGTGACTGCAAAGCTCATTGTCAATAAGTAGAAATGTCTTATTCTCTTCTCTTTTCCCGAGGGATGCATCCAGCTCATTTCCTTGAGCGGGGAGCTCTAACTCTGATTAGGGCGGGTGGTGTCTTGAGTTGTGCTGCGATCGCTGTCCTGTTTACTCCTAACCGGGCTATTGCCTTGCCTGTGGCATCGGGGGAGCCAGTTATAGCATCCCAAGTGGACCAGACGGAACCTGTGAATTCAGAGTTTGTCAGTCCCGAAACTCAATGCTTGAATGCCGAGACAATGTCAGAGGGCATGTCTTCTCTCCCTGGCTGTTTGGAGGAACTGCCTATTGACACTTTGGGAACAGAAGCGTTGGAGCTAGCTCCTGAGAGTCGCTTGCCAGGTCGAAATTCCCCTCAGGTTTTAGAAGAACAAGCGCTGGTGTCTGCTGGTTCTGATGGTGCGCAGATTGCAAAGGCTAATGAGGCTGAACAAGTCAGGCAAGATTTGTTTGAGCAAGTCTTTGGTAAGCCGAAACCGGGCCAGCTGAGTACTGTGATTGTGCCCTGGAGCATTAACCAGGCGTCTCAGGGGGATATTGGCGTTTCGATTGGATTAGAGGCCAAAGATGTTCGCTGGACAGATTCCAGCTTCCTCGACAGCATGGGAGAAGTGATTCGGCCTGAGTTGCACTCTCAACTTAAGAGCCTGCAGGAGACTCAACCCCTGTCCATTCACAATCTAGCAAGGCTGGGTATCCAAGCTGATTTTGATGCCCAAGCCTTAACGCTCAATATCCAGTTGGCTCCTGAGCAACTCCGGGTCAATGTCGTTTCTGCACAGAAAGACAAGAGAAAATCTCGCTCTGAGGCTGACGTAACGCTCCAGCCTGCGCGCTTGAGTGGCTACCTGAATACCCGAGGTAGTTTGGGCTGGACGTGGCTGCCGGAGCAAGATGGAGAGCCTGGCTTGCAACCCGTTGCATTGCAGTGGGATGGTGCGGTGAATTACCAGGGGTGGGTGTTTGAAGGACGGACTCGATTCTTGGAGGATAGCCTTCAGCCTTGGCAGCGAGGAGATTTTCGGATTGTTCATGATCGCCCCGATTGGGCTCTGCGGTTTCAGGCTGGGGAAATTACGTCGCCCATCACTGGCTATCAACGGGGGGCATCCATTTTAGGTGTCTCAGCAACTCGCCAGTTCGGCTTACAGCCTGATTTGGTGACGCGTCCGGTGAGTAGCTATGAGTTCTTTCTGGAAGCACCGTCTAAGGTTGAGGTGTTTGTGAATGGCGATCGCGATCGCATCCTAGACCTGCCAGCAGGCACCCAAGATCTGCGCGATTTTTCTCTGGGGGCTGGTATTAACGATGTTGAGTTACGGATTACAGATCCAGTCGGACGGGAACGGCTGTTGCAATTTTTTGCACCCGTGACAGCACAGCTTTTGGCACCAGGCCTACAGCAATTTGCTTATAGTTTGGGGGCTCCGATTGAGAAGGAGGGTAATACTCGGCGTTATAACTTTGCAGAGACGCTTGCCACCGCTTCCTATCGTTGGGGGGTGACTCCTCGACTGACCACTGGGACTTATGTTCAAGCTACGACTCGCCAGCAGATGCTCGGAACGGATGGGGTCATGGCGACTAATGTGGGGAACTGGGATTGGGATGCTGCCATGAGCTTGGACCCCGATGCGGGGCTGGGCTATGGTGCCCGTCTTGGCTATGAATACCGTCGTTCTGGGGATGTTCAGCAGAAATCGCTGCGATTGGGCTTGGAGTATAGCAATGACAGATTCTTGGGGGTGGGTGAGGATGAACCCGATAATCGCATGCCTTTTGAAGCGAAGCTGAGCTATCGCCAAAAGCTGATGGCGCGAGTGAATGGCAGCTTGGCTGGACGCTATCAGTGGACGGAGGATGGGAATGCCTATCGGGTAAGTTTGAGTTTGAGTCGCCCGGTGGGCTTGGGCCGAACGTTGGGGGTGAAGCTAAGTCACTCCCAGCCAGCAGGCGGCGATGGAGAGCAACAGATTCGTGTGAATTTGCTGTGGTCTATGCCCCAGCGTGGACAGACGGTGATTGCTTCGACCGAATCGAACTTGGCCGGAGAGCAGCGGCGGCGAACGAGTTGGAACTATAAGAATCGTGCGTCCATTAAGGCGTTTAATACAGGCTTTGATCTTTCGGATGATGGTGAAACTTGGGACTTGGCCCATAAGCTAGCCTGGCGAGGGTATCGGGCGACGTTGGATTTGAAGACGGATGCTACAGGCGATCGCGGTTCTATGCTGGATTGGTCTGGGATGGAAAGTCAGCTGAGCTTTGGGACGAGCTTTGTTTTTGCGGATGGTCATTTGGGCTGGTCTCGGCCTGTGGATGGGAGTTTTGCATTGTTGGTTCCCCATCGGCAATTGCGGGGCCGCAAGGTGGCTGTCAATCCTTCAACCTATGGTGCAGCGGCTGTTTTGGATCGATGGGGAGCCGCGGTGCTGCCAGGTCTTTCGGAGTATCGAATAAATACGATTAATTTGGATTCTCCATCGCTGCCACTGGGATATTCCTTAGGCCAAAGTTCTCATCGTCTGAAGCCTGGATACCGTCAAGGAACCTTGGTTCGAGTGGGCGAGGATTCCACCGTGTTCTTGAGAGGCGTTTTGCAAGGGCTGCAGGATCAATCTGCGGAGCTACTGTTGGGAGAAGTGAGTTCTTTGGATGATCCCACTTGGCAGGGCAAGACGCTATTCACCAATCGTGTGGGTAAGTTTGCGGTAGAGGGTATGAAGCCTGGTCGGTATCAGGTTCGCCTAACGAATGGTGAGCGTGCGACATTTACGATTCCTGACGATGCTGTGGGCTTATACAACATCGGTGAAATTCAGTTGGATTCAGTTGAGCCCTAGAATTGATTCGGATTGGGGGAGTTTGGGCAACGTCGGTTATGAAAAGGGGCCTCAGCTGCTCTAGGTTGTAGGACGTGCAGGGGGAAACCTCTGGCAGCGATAATAGGTCTTAGATTTTATTGGCCTTGGGCTGTCTCGGTCTTGGGCATTGTTGAAGGGATAGGTCATGGTTCAGACTCGTCAGCTGATTGCAATGGGAGCTGCGATAGCGGTTCTCGGAGGTTTGGGCTTGGGCCAGCGTTGGCTCGGTCATGCTTCCTCAGTGGGTGAGTCGCCGTTGTTTGCGCCCGCTGATCCGTCTGGGAGTCAGGTGCCGAGTTCTGCAGTGGAGCCTGCTGATCCAGCGCGAGGGGATGTGCGCATTGTGGTGATTAGCGACCTCAATAGTGCTTATGGCTCGACGAGCTATGAGCCAGAGGTGGCCCAGGCGATCGCTCTCATTCCTGACTGGAATCCTGATCTTGTCCTTGCTGGCGGCGACATGATCGCAGGGCAGAAGCGAGAGCTGTCCAATGGCCAGGTGCAAGCCATGTGGAATAGCTTTGAACGTGAAATTCGCCAGCCGTTGGAGGAGGCTGGGCTACCTTTTGGTTTTACGATTGGCAATCATGATGGCTCAGGCGCAAAGCGGCAAGGCAGGTTTTGGTTTGAACGCGATCGCGCCCTCGCCTCAGATTATTGGAATGGGATAAACCCAGATTTACCCTTTGTGGACCGGGCGCAGTTTCCATTCTATTACAGCTTTCTGCAGGATGAGGTTTTCTACTTAGTCTGGGATGCATCGACGGCTGAGTTGGGGGATCAACAGTTGGCTTGGGTGGAGTCGCAGTTGAGCAGTGAAGTTGCTCAAGAGGCAAAGGCGCGATTGGTGATTGGACATTTGCCGCTGTATCCGGTGGCGGTGAGACGCGATCGACCCGGCGAGTTTTTGAACGATGCCGATCAGTTGCAACAGCTACTGGAAAAGTATGATGTTCACACTTACATTAGTGGCCATAACCATGCTTACTATCCGGGAGAAACAGGTCAGCTAGATTTGCTCTATTCGGGAGCGCTGGGTGGCGGACCACGTCAGCTTTTGGGCAGTGAGGCGGAGCCGTTTAAGACGTTGACGGTGGTGGATCTATTTTTAGAGGAGCAGGCGAGTTCAACGGGCAAGGTTCGGAAGGTCTACCAGACTTATCGGTTGCCGGAGATGACTTTGGTGGATGCTGGGACGTTGCCGGGGCAGATTGTGAGTGAATATGGCACGGTCCAGCGACAAACTCAACAACCAGGGCTTTAGGTGATGAAGCGGATTCCGTTGAGTTTTTGTCCGGCTTGTGGGGCTGAGGCG
Organism: uncultured Pseudanabaenaceae cyanobacterium; assembly: GCA_938015405.1. Taxonomy (GTDB): domain Bacteria; phylum Cyanobacteriota; class Cyanobacteriia; order PCC-9006; family JAAUQQ01; genus JAAUQQ01. The sequence goes on along the minus strand of CALLPZ010000485.1, from coordinate 134 downwards.
TTTCGAGTTGTGAGTGCGAAGCAGTTTGAATGTGAAGGCTGTGGCTTTGTCTATTTCCAGAATGTGGCAGCGGCAGCTGGGGCCGTGATTGAGGCTGAGGGCAAGGTTTTGCTGGTGGAGCGGGCGAAGCAGCC
>CALLPZ010000484.1 GCA_938015405.1 uncultured Pseudanabaenaceae cyanobacterium | reverse complement strand
GAAACCCCTCGAAAGATTTGAACGGGAAGCCCGTGCCCTCTCCCAGCTCGACCACCCCGGCATTCCTCGCTACCTGGACTACTTCGAACATCGCGAGCCCGGGGCTCCCGTCTCCACCTTTTACCTCGTCCAGAGCTGGGTAGGTGGGCTATCCCTGGGCGATCGCGTTCGTCGGGGCGATCGCTTCAGTGAAGCAGAGGTCCTAGAGATCGCCCGCCAAGTCATGGAGATTCTGAACTACCTCCATGACCTCAATCCACCTCTCATCCACCGCGACATCAAACCTGACAACCTCATTTGCTGTCATCCCACGCTTCTGAACAGTCCCCCCTCCGAACCACAGCCCGCCCCAACCAACAGACCCCCAAAGATCTACCTCGTCGACTTCGGGGCAGCCCAAGACATAGCCAGTGGCCACAGCACCGTGATGGGCACCTACGGCTACATGGCACCCGAGCAATTTCGCGGCCAAGCCAGCCCCGCTTCAGACCTTTACAGCCTAGGGGCAACGCTCTTAAATCTACTGACACACTGCGATCCAGTTGCTTTACCAACCCATCGCCTCCGCATCGACTTTCGCAGCGTTCTCAACCTCGAGCCTCACTTAGCCCAATGGCTAGATGGCCTCTTAGCTCCTATGGCAGCCGATCGCTTTACCTCTGTCCAGCAAGCCCTTGATGCCCTCGATAATCCAGCACTTCTACCTCAGTGCCGAGCAGAAACAAACGCGATCGCAGCCTCCAGTTCCTCCAACACCATTGCCCACCCAGAACGTTCCACTCACAACTTTGTACAGCCCAACGACAGTGCCATTCGTCTAAAACGCCACAGCGGCAGCTACCCCCTGGGCCAACCCAGCCTTACCCTCGATATTCCCCCCATCGGACTGCGGCGCGAACTCTTGGCCCTCGGAGGCTTCGCCTTATTGTGGAACGGTGGCCTACTGTATTGGCTGATCATGGCCTGGGCCATGGATGCCCCTTGGTTTTATCCCCTCGCATCAGCCCCCCTCTGGGGCATCGGGCTCCTGCTTATAGGGCGGCTCGGAGAATCATTTTTTGGACAGGTACGGCTCTTAGTTCAAGGCGATGAGTATTGCCTTGAACAGCGATTAGGTCCCATTTGTCAGACCCAGCGGGGAGCCTTAAAGGATTGGCAGACCGTAGGATTACGACAGCAATATAGTCGGGGGAGCGAAGCCGTAGAAGCGATCTCTCTGGTCTTGGGACTTCAAACCATCGAATTTGGCACCATGCTGTCCGAGGCAGAAAAAGCATGGTTGGTTGAAGAACTCCAAGACTTTTTAGCTGAGGCTCGTTAAGCCGACGCAGAGCCACCCCCCGTCTTCAAGCCGTCGCAGTGAGGCAGTTCTCCCCCTGGACTGCAACTTGACTGCGACCGAAATTTGACACCGGTCCCATGGTGAATAGACTTCACTCGCATCCGCTGCGGGCACAGATCTGTGCGCCCCTAGGATCAATCCCGGTCATTGGCTGGCGAGGGGAGCTCTCGACATCGTCGCCACCCACCCAAGTCACTTACACCACCTCTATCTGAGCTGTTGCTCCACCCTTCAACCAGGGAAATATAAACCCAACGCTGGCAAACCCAGCTCCGTGCAGCTACCACCGCCCACTCCCCAAGCCACCGGCGTCCCCCTATGCTGTCCACCGCCTCTACCTCCCAGACCGCCACCGTCCTCGACCTGGCCGAAAAGCTAGCAGCCCAACCAAAGAGCCCTCCCCAATACGCACCGACGGCGTCACAAGATCCCAACGATCCCCTGGGCCGCCTCTCACCCTACCTTGAGGCAGACAGCAGCATTCAGTGGGACCCCCTCGGTGTTGCCATCGCTCCGACTCCTCTGTTTAGCCCTGGCATGCTCGCCAATGCCTACTTCTTCGGCCATCCACGCTGGGGCCGAAAATATGCAGAACGTGCCCATCGCAGTCAAGCCTTTTGCGATCGCTGGCAAGCCGCCCTCCAACAGCACTCCTCGGACGGCTGGGACGAAAAAGTAGTCATTGACCTCGGCTGTGGCGCGGGCAATCTCTGGGAACGTCTCGGTGGCGAACCCGCCGAAATGATTGGTGTGGACATTAGCCTAGGGGCACTTCACTGGGCCGCCGCCGATGGTTATGCCGCTCTCCGAGCTGATGTCCATCAACTCCCCCTGAAATCCGAATGCGCCGACATCGTTGTCGCCAACGCCCTACTCCATCACTGCGATCGCCCCGCCCAAGTCCTACGAGAAGCAGCCCGCCTCGTCAAACCCGGTGGCTTACTCATCACCGACATGGATCCCCAACGTAGCGCCTGGCAACGCAAAGGCTGGGGCCTCTGGCTCAACCAAAAAACCTGGCCCAACCTCATGGACTGGCTCCGAGACGAGCTACCCCAAGCCGATGAGCTAGTCTGGCAACGTGCCACAGAATTACATAACCGCCAGCCCAGCCAAGGCCTCCAAGCCGCGCTATTCCAAAGCACCCTGAGCGAACTCGGCTTTGACGTCCAGGTTTATCCCCACAATGCCAACCACCACACCGGCGCAGAAGTCCTCCAAGGCCAATGGGGCAAAGCTTCACTCAAAACCCGCTGGGAACAGCGCCTATCTGGCCTGAACTGGGATAGCCCCAGCAACGCCTCCAGCCTCATGTGCGTGGCTCAACGTCCCTGCGCCCCAACCCCAACCACTGAAGAAACCGAGGATGGGCGCCATCTCACAGGAATCCGCCAATCCATGTAAAGAGCGAATCAACTGGAACCAAGCCAGACTCCAAACCATCTAAAAGATAGGAGACCGACGCCAGTCACCTGGGCTAAACTTTAAGTCTGTGCCAAAGAATATAAGGCCACAGATATATGGGGCACACCAGAACCCCAGGCATTGGAGAGGACTCAACCCCCTCTTGTTGTCTAGGTAGTCCCTTGATTAGGCTGGCCTCTGTCTAAGCTAGGGTGCTCAGTCAGCAACGTTTGCTGTTTGCTCGTGCCCATATCTTCAGCCTGGTCATGGCAGACCCCATGAGGTGTTAATGGCCCCAGCGCCCGGTGAAAAACCCAAGTCCTCTTCCAGCCCCTCGCCCCGGCGAGCCGGGTCCTGTTTCGGGCGCGCACTCAAAGTCTTTCTGCTGCTGGGCGTTGTTCTCACAGGTGCGGGTGGTTACGGTGCTTGGTGGACCTGGCGATATGTCCAAAATGACCTGTCACCTCTCGTTGAGACGGCCCTGGGCAATCTCCTGCAACGACCTGTGGAGTTGGGTGAACTTGGGACTGTCACGCCAAACAGCATTACCTTCGGTCCCTCCCAAATCCCTGCCACTGCAGACGATCCCGACACCATCACCACTGAAGGAGTACTGGTCAAATTTAGTGTTGCAGAGCTCCTCGCAACCCGAGGCAAGCTGGGGCTCAATGTCATTCTCCAAAAGCCAGACCTCTATCTAGAGCAAACCGCAGATGGCCTCTGGACAAACACCACCTTCAAAACTGAACCTAGCAATAGCCCGCTAAAAATTGCCTTAGACCAGCTCAAGCTCGACCAAGGCAACATCGTTGCAGTCCCCTACGGCAAATCTGGCCTCCGCAACGATGCTCCGATCGAGATCGAAAATGTCAAAGGCAAGCTCAAGTCTCGTCGAAAAGGAGAGCTATTAGCTTTTGAGATTAAGGGCAATGTCGTCGGCCAACCCGATGCCAACGTGAACACAAAAGGCGAGGTTGACCTATCGGAAAACGCTGAGCCAAGTAGCTCTCCGGGCAATACATCCTCAGACGACCGTGCAACCCAGCCATCCTCCGGCCCCGAGATTGCCGTCAATATCAATGGCAAAGACCTCCAGGTCAGTGACGTCAAACGTCTGCTGGAAAGCACAGTCCCCCTGCCTGAATCAGAATTTGACCAAGGGCTGCTAGATGGCAATATCAAGCTCGCCTTTTTGCCCAACCAAGACCCCTATGTCTCAGGGGAAATCGACTTTCGCGATGTCACCGTACGGGTGCCCCAACTTCCTCAACCTGTCAACAGCATCAAAGGTAAGCTCACCCTCGACGGCGATGACCTCAAACTCAAAACAGCTACGGGTCGTTACGGTCCCTTCGACATCCAGAGCCAAGGGGATATTCACTTAAAGAACGGTTTTAACCTCACCGCTGAAGTGCAACCTTTTGAGCTGCCGGATGCGATCGCTTATCTAGACATCACCTTACCCACCACAGTCTCCGGTCGGGCCAAAGTCAAAGACGTTGTCGTCACAGGTCCACTCGAGCTCCCATTCGCAGTAGGTCAACTGGAAACCATTAGTCAAGTACTCGTGGATGACACAGTTCCGTTCAAATCTGCTTCCAGCCGCTTCACGTTCGAAAATGCCGTCATTGGCCTACAGGAAATGCGAGCCTTGCCCGAATCCGGGGGACTGATCACTGGCAGCGGTGAAATCGTCCTGAGCGGAAAGAACAGCGAGACCGGCAGTATCAACATCGACAGCAATGCCGATGGGCTCTCTGGCAATGACCTCATCAACCTGTACAACCAATCTGACCTGCCCTTTCGCGTCGGCCCACTCAATGTTCAAACTCGCGTTGCTGGCCCGTTAACCGAGCCGGTAACCACCCTGAGATTCCAAGCCCTCCAAGGTGATTACCCGTTCCGAGGCCTAGCCACGATCGCCAACGGCAAGATGGATGTGGAGGATGTCCTCATTCGAGTCGCTGGCGGCGTCGCTCGGGGTGGGGGCGAGTTAGTTGAAGACGCAACCGGGAATCTCTTCGGAGGCAACCTCAGGGGGCGCGTTCAACTGGCAGGGGTTCAGCTCAACCAGTTTTCGGATGAATTGCGGGGGGACCTGGGAGGGGATTTTACGTTTTCCGGGCCCTTCCAAGGGTTAGGTCCGGAGACCATACAAGCAGAGGGAATTACCACCTTTTCCCAAGGCATATCCATCATCAACGATCCCATTACTGCCAGGGTGAGCTGGGAACGCGACAAGATTCGCGTGGGCCGAGCAACTGCCGCTGGCTTTGAAAGTGACGGTCTCGTTTTCACCTCATTGGAAGGTACTCCAGAAATCACCGGGTTCGACCTCAACGTCCAGGCCCAGGACCAGGATCTCGCCACCCTGCCTGCCACCCTAGGGATTGACCTGAATCAGTTTCCTGTGGCTGTAGCCCTCAGCGGTGTTGGTGACTTTCGCGGCAAGCTTACCGGAACGACGGAGGTACCTGAAGTCCAAGGCAACATTGCCCTACGCCAGTTTCAACTCAACAATCTCCCCTTTGAGTCCAGCTTGGATGGTTCCATTGCCTTTGGAGCCCAAGGCACTGACTTGCAGTTAGCTGGGCAACAAGATAGCATCGCCGTCAACCTTGACCCCGAGTTTGAGCCCCGCAATTTTTTAGTCAGTCAGGGTGATTCAGTGGTCAAAGGGGAGCAAATTGGCCCGGACCAACTTCAAGTCACATTAGAGGAGTTCTCCCTCGCGATCCTAGACTTTAAGCCAGCCCAAAACATCACAGCCATAGGGGACACATCTCTAGATGGCATCGCTTCAGGTGAAGTGGTAATCAGTCTCGAGCCACTCACCGCTGATGGGGAATTAGTGGTTGATATGCCGAGCCTGGGGACCTTACGGGGCGATCGCTTCAGTGGCGAATTCAGTCTGCGGGACAACGTCGCTGTCCTGCAAAATGCAGCACTGGTCCAAGGCCCCAGCCGCTACGAAGTCACCGGGCGGACCACCCTAAGCGACGACCCTCAGTTCGACATGCGCATCGCCATCAACAATGGCGACACTAGTAATCTGCTGCAAACCCTTCAATGGTTTGACTTCGACGACCTCTCCCGGGGCCTTGCCGCGCCCAACTACGGTAGCCTTGCAGATCTCCAGGTCACGCCTGTGGGGCTGCCCAATGCCCCGTTGATTACACAACTCCAGCGATTTTCAGAAATTGAAACCCTCGTTCGCCGGGAAACCCTTCGCCGTCGCGAAGAGGAGCGCATTCCTGCCCTGGGAACCCTCGCCGGCCAATTCAACGGTGGTGTCAACGTGAGCGGCTCCCTCAGCCAAGGCCTCAAGGCAGACTTTAATGTTCTCGGCGAGGACTGGCGCTGGGGCAATTACGATATCGACCGCGTTATCCTCCGGGGAGAGTTCGCCGATGACGTAATCACCTTCCAGCCCGTGCGGGTGGAGGCGAAGGACACCGTTATTTCCCTAACCGGCCAGTTTGGGGGCGACATCCAGCAATCCGGTCAGTTACGAGCTGAAAACGTACCGGTGACCGTAGCTCGAAATTTTATTGAACTCCCCGTCTCTCTGACCGGGGACATCGATATGGAAGCCACGGTGGCTGGTACCGCCGCCAACCCCCAAGCCATTGGTCGCATCAATCTAGAAAACGGCACAATCAACGGCACCCCAGTGCGCACGAAGCAAACGGGCTTCAACTACGTCAATGCTCGCCTAGGCTTTGGTGGCGCCCTGGAAGTGGATGGGCCCGAACCCGTACGTCTCTCCGGCAGTGTGCCCTATGCCTTTCCCTTCAGCGAAGTACAGCCCGAGAACGATGAGCTCAGGGTGAACCTCAGCGTCAAGAATGAAGGCCTGGCCTTTTTAGACCTGATCACCCGCAACCAAATTAAGTGGCTCGATGGCAAGGGTGAGGTTCAGCTCAATGTCGGCGGCACCCTCAGTGAGCCCGAGGTCAAGGGACTCGCATCCTTTGAGAATGCTTCCTTAGCAGCGCAGTTTTTACCCGATGCTCCCCTAACGGAGGTCTCGGGGCGCATGCGCTTTGCGGGCGATCGCATTTTCGTGGATGGCGTCCAAGGTCTATTTAGCGATGGAGCCGTCATAGCCCAGGGCATCATCCCCATCTCCCGCCCCGACCGCCAAATTGAACAGCCCCTCAAGGTCAGCTTTACCAATTTAGATCTCAACCTCAGAGGCCTCTATCGCGGGGGCGCCAGTGGCGACGTTCTCGTGACCGGGAGCAGCCTGAGTCCTGAGCTTGGTGGCAAAATCCTGCTCGAAGATGGCCAAGTTCTCTTACCAGACTCGAGCGTTGCAGAGGCAACTGCACCAACACCCGGGGGCGATGGCATCACTGTGGGTAGCGGCACCATTGCCCTGGCTCCCCCCAGCTTCGAAAACCTACTCTTGCGTTTAGGCCAAGGTGTGAAAGTCCAGCAAGTGCCGCTGTTTAGCTTCTCTGCTGAAGGGGATTTGCTACTCCTAGGCAACTTAGAAGACCCCAGACTTAAGGGAACCATCGCCCTCACTCGAGGCCAGGTCAACCTATTCACCTCCCAATTTTCCCTGGAAACCCGAGCCGAGAATATTGCAGAATTCGACCCTGATGAGGGACTTGATCCTCGACTACAGCTCACAATGGCAACTGCTGTCACCGAAGCCTCTCGCCGTCGCAGTGCCTTTGATAGCACCTCCACCTCAGAGATTCAGGAATCCGGCGTCTCCGATTTTGGTTCCCTGCAAACCGTACGCATTCGCGCCAGCATTGAGGGTCCTGCCAGTCAGCTCTTAGATAACATCACCCTGAGCAGTTCTCCCAGCCGTAGTCAGGCTGAAATTGCCTCCCTGATTGGAGGGGGCTTTGTGGACACCCTGGGTCGTGGCGGCGACAGCACCCTGGCCTTGGCAAACCTTGCCGGTTCCGCATTACTGGGTAACTTACAGGGCGCGATCAACAATGCCCTGAGGGGACCCGTTGAGCTGCGTCTGTTTCCCACCATTGTGGAATCCACAAGCGATCGCAGAGAACGCGCGGGTAGTGGCAGTAGCAACAGCAATGACAACGACGATACCTCGACGGTCTTTGCCCTGGGTGCAGAAGTCGGCGTCAATATCAACAACAGCACCTCATTCTCAGCGCTGCGGTTACTCACCGTGGACCTGCCCACCCAATACAACCTTCGCTACCAGCTCAACGAAAATCTGACCCTGCGCGGCACGACCGATTTAGAAGGTGACAACCGCTTTGTGGTGGATTACGAGGCAAGATTTTAGGCGTTCAATCATCAAAATTAGCTTCGAGGCGAATAATGACGAAAGGGCCATGGCAACGCCATGACCCTTCGAAGCCCAATATTGTCAAAGACTCGTAGAACCGACTCGGTTAAGCCACATCCTTAATTGGCCACTTCCACCATTTCAAAAATCCGCCCATCATAATCCTTGAGTAAAAAGTTCAAGGGCTTCTCACCCAGAATTTTGTACTTCAAGCCTCGGGTTTGGATGCGCATCAACAGGTTGTCGAGACATTCGCGATCAAAACAAACATGGCGTTGGCGATTCTTCTGTCCCATGCTCGCCCCAGCGATGACATGGAGTTGGGTGTTCTTGCGCAACTGGTACCACAGCCCCTCAGCCACGGGCGATCCCCCTGGGCCCATAGAAGCTGGACGGGTCATGGCACTGGAGCCCATGTACATCGGGTCCATGCCCATGCCACCGGCTCCCAGAGTCTGCTCGTAGTTGTAGTAGTAGTGCAGGGGAACCTCTGCCGCAGGTAAGTTCAATAGCCCTTCGTAGATATCCCTTGCCATGCCAAGGTCGGAAACCATCACGGTATAAACCTTGGGCGCACTGGTAAGGAACATCCACATCGCGCCGGCATAGGCCATCAACAGGACGACCATAATGCCCTGGGTAGACATCAGACTGTCTAGGGCAGGCAGGAGGGAGGCGGAAAAAAGGTGGTTGAGCATAGGGAGTGATAGGGCCAAATGCTGATAAATCCGTCAATCGCGAAAGGTTTAGCCAGAGCAGCAGCTCCAGCAAGCTGTGGAGCAACAACTATCGCTACTCAAGTTTAGCGAATGCAAGCCAGCGCTTCCGGAGGGTTCTAGCGGTGGATTGCCGATCCACCTGGGCATGATAAGCCTAAGCAATCAATACATTTGAACTGAAGGAGTGAGATGCCCGAACCATCACGGGCATGCACCGCTCCTTAGCTTTGCTTAATCACAGTTTTGTCAGGGGAGCGATCGCCCATGTTTGCCACACCGCGTTCTTCTGATTGATTCTGTTTTGCCATGACAAAAGCCACTAAGCCATCCCAAAGCCAATCGCCCTCTGACGGCCAGGCCCAAACTGGGGACACTGATAGTAGCCAAGCCGCCATCCTAGCCCAGCTCCTGGAAGCAGCCCAGTATCAAAACCAACTGCTAGAGCGCATCGCCCTGGCCATGGAGGCTGGCGACAGCAGCAATGCTTCTCCCAACTATGAGGTATGCCTGACGCAGTTTCGGGCGTTTGATTGGGGGGCGATCGATGCCACTGTTGAACAGGAAGACCGGGACGGCGTAGCGACGGTACTATGGCGCGGCCACCGCTATGTGCGCCGCAGCGCTGCAAATAAGTTTGAGCCTGCCATTTGGTTTAGCCGTTCCCAAGGCAAGGACGAGGCAGGCAATACGCAATATGCGCGGCTCGTCACCTTCAAGCTACGCCCCAGCGCCGAGCCCCTGCCCAGCAAGGTCAAGGAAGTACAGGGCAACACTTAGTTCCAATCCCCTCGTTTCAGAGAGTCAAAGCCCCGATGCAATCAATCTTGCATCGGGGCTTTGAACTGACAGGTAGTAGATCTAAATCGAGCCTAAAGCGCCACATCCGAAATAAGCGGATAG
>CALLPZ010000483.1 GCA_938015405.1 uncultured Pseudanabaenaceae cyanobacterium | reverse complement strand
GTCCGGACCGATGCCGAGCGCGAGTAGGTGGCGAGCTTGCCCGGTGTCGCTAGGCAATGGGCGACCTGGCGAAAGAACTCCACGCTCCAGAGCTGGGGGCAGCGGCGGGGAGAAAAGGGATCGAAGAAGATCGCCTGGGCTTGGAAGCCTTGGTCAATCAAGAGCTTGATGGTTTGGCGAGCATCACCGATGAGTAAGCCACCGGTCAATCTCACAGGCATGGGGTGGAGTTCGGGATCGACGAGGGCTTTGAGGGCTAGCTGTACCGGCGCAGACCAGTCGGCCAGGAGTGCTGGTGCTAGGGCCGCGTAGGGTACGGTGGCATCATTTTCTAATCCATAGAGATCAACCTGGCAATTGGGGTTGATGGTCCAGATGGTTTCCAGGGCTGCTGCGGTGTTGTAGCCCAGTCCGTAACAAACATCGAGGAGTTTGAGGCTGGGTTGCTGGGCGAGTTTGGGGAGATCTGTGGCGATCGCAAATTTAGCAAAGGCTTCTGCCTTGGCACCCTGGCGACTGTGAAAGGTCTCTTTGAAGGTTTCCGAGAAGAAAGTGTAGGAGCCATCTTTGGTGAGCTGGGGCTCCCATTTAGTCTCGTAGCGATTGGAGGTTGCATCGGTCATGGCCTTGGGATCCTAGGGCAGGCTTTGCATAATCTGTTGAACAACGGTCAGGACCTTGGCATCTAAGGCCACCCAATCCACTTCACCTTGGGGATCTAAGAGCTGATTGTCGATTTCCACATCTTGGGTTTCATCTCCTGTGTCACTGGGTAAACCCGGCACATAGGTGCGAAAGCAGACCTGATAACACAGCTGCCAGAGGTCAAACTGAATCTGCTGACTGTCCCGCTCTAAATTCAAGCGATAGGACAATTCCGGTGAGGGCAATGTCGCGAGCTCTGCCTCTACCGCCGCAACATCAAGGGTTTGGGTGGTTTCTAAGAGGGCGCTAAGCTCGGCCCAGCGTTCCTTTTGTGCCTCTTGGGTGCCTTCGGGCCAATCCTGCAGATCCTCATAGCGACTTTCCCATGTGGTTCCCTTCACCGCTTTACGAAAGTTGTCGATCAAACGGATGAAGGCAGGTTGCATCAGCAGCTCTGCTTGGTTCCAAGTGGTTAGGTCGTTGATTTTAGGTTTCATCGCGGATTTAGGACCGTTTCCAATCTGCTGTTTCCAAATCTATTCGTTGCCAATCTGTCGCTTTAGCTAGCACTTAAAGCGGCATTGAATAACATTCCCCAATAAGTGATTTTAGCCTAGGGAGTTATTGATGGATTTGTTGGTAGCGCTTAAGTCAAAGGGCTTTATTAATCTTAAGAGCTAGCGACAAACTGTTAGGGAAAAATCTTATTGTTCAAGTCCTTTAGCCAAGCGGCCTTGCGATGCTAGGCTATCAACCAGCTAGGGGTGCCCTTTGGACCAACCATTACGGTTTCATAGGGCTGAGATCATACTCTTAGAACCTGAGTCTGGGTAATGCCAGTGGAGGGAAGCCGTGATTGAGGTAGATGTCTTGAAGTTCTTGATTCGTTAGAGGTGAGGCCTCTCGGCGCTAAGCATTCTGGTTCACCCAGGGGCTCATTTGGTGCTGCGATGGCATCTCGTTTTGCGAATAAATAAGAGTTTTCTTTAAGATCTTGGTAAGGCCAACTGCTTGAGTTACATCTCAGTTGCGCAGTTATCGTTATCCTCCACCGTTTTTAGCCACTGTATTCCCCTCGCTCATGTCAATGCTCGGGAGGCAATAGCAATATCTATGGGTGCACTCGCGCTGGTGGTAACAATTGCAACTACAGCCGTTTTTACGCTGCTGGGATTGCTTTATGTGAGTCGCCAACAGCAAGATTTGGAGCATTACACCACAAGCCGAAATAGCGCGAATACTCGTGCCATGGTGGCAACGATGGTGGCTTCCAGTATGGGGGCTTGGATCCTGTTTTCACCGCCTGAAGCTGCTTCTGCTATGGGCGGTTTAAGTGCGTTGGTTGGCTACGCCTTGGCGTCGTCTTTGGCTGTGGCCTTTTTTGCCATCCTCGGACCCCGCCTGCGGCATCTCATGCCCCAAGGACATTCCCTGACGGAGTATGCCCGTCATCGCTACGGCAAGCCAATGTACTGGCTGACTGAGGGGGTCACGCTGTTGTACATGTTTGTCTACTTGGCGGCGGAGTTGACGGCGATCGCCAAAGCCCTCCAGCTCTTGGCCGATGTCCCTCTAGGCGCAACAGCCCTGGTCATTATGGTGGCGGTGCTGATCTATACCCTCTACGGAGGACTCAGCGCCAGCATCTACACCGATCACCTGCAATTCTTTGTCGTACTGCCTTTGCTGTTTGTGGCTTTTGTGGCTGCAGTAGTAACGCTGGGCGGCTGGGGAGCAGCGACGGAGCCAGTGGTTCAGGCTACGCCAGGCTTGACCTCGCTGGGTAATCCTGACGGTCAAAAATTCGGTTTGACCTTGGTGATTGCCATTGTTGCGGCAGAGATCTTTAACCAGGGCAACTGGCAGCGGATCTATGCCGCGAAGAGCAATCGCGTTGTTCGCGCTGCTTTCTTCGGGGCGGCTTTTCTGTTCATCTTGCCTATGGTGGTGATTGCAGGATTGCTCGGGTTATTTGCGACCCAGTTTGGCATTGCTGGTGACACGGCCTACTTTGAGCTGCTGCAACAGCTCCAGGCTCCGGGCTGGTTGTTGGCCATGGTGATGGTGTTAGCCGTCTCCCTCGTGATGAGCAGCATGGATACCTTGCTGAATGGCATGGCCAGTCTGTTCGCCCAGGATGTGCTGCAACTCAATGCCAAGACGAGCGGTAAAACGACGCTCAACCTCTCCCGCTTGCTCATGGTTGTAGCAGCATTACCAGCCGTCTGGATTGCATCCAAGGGCTACAGCGTCCTCTACATCTTTTTGTTTGCAGATCTAGTCTGTGCGGGGGCTGTCTTTCCACTGTTGCTGGGTCTCTATTCCCGGCGCATTAGTGGTTCCAATGCGTTGGTGAGCTCTCTTTTGGGCATTGCCGCTGGCGCATTGTTTTTCCCAAGACCTGACTTTAGCCCCTTGATTGAGGGCTTGCCGGGGGGCGGAGATTTGTTGCTTAGCTTTGGTGGTGCCCTGCTGGTTTCAGCAGTGGTGTCCCTGGTTTGGAATGAAGTGGCATTTCTCACCGGCACCACAGCTCGCTTTGACTTTAAGCGGCTGCAAGCTGTGCAGGTCTATGGCGATTCATCAGAGCCTGTGGATGTGCAGACACCTCTGACTTTGTCCTAAGCGTTCAATCGCCCCAGCTCACAAATTTTTCCCTTCACTCATTTCACTTTTACGAGATCGACACCATGCGTACTTCCTGGATTACTCCCCGTCGCGGTCAAGCTAACGTGAGCCAGATGCACTATGCCCGTAAAGGCATCATCACTGAGGAAATGCATTACGTTGCCAAGCGCGAAAACCTACCTCCTGATTTGATTCTGGATGAGGTGGCTCGGGGCCGCATGATTATCCCTGCCAACATCAACCACCCTAATTTGGAGCCCATGGCGATCGGCATCGCCAGTAAGTGCAAGGTCAACGCCAACATCGGTGCCTCCCCCAACTCTTCCGACATCAGCGAAGAACTCGCCAAGCTGCACCAGGCCGTGAAATATGGTGCGGATACCCTGATGGACCTTTCCACAGGCGGCGGCAACTTGGATGAAATCCGCACTGCCGTTATTAATGCGTCCCCGATCCCCATTGGCACAGTTCCCATCTACCAGGCTGTAGAGAGCGTCCATGGCAACATCGAGAACCTAACGGGCGACGACTTCCTCCACATCATTGAGAAGCATGCGGAGCAGGGGGTGGACTATATGACCATCCATGCCGGTATTTTGATTGAGCACCTGCCCCTGGTGCGCAACCGCATCACCGGCATTGTCTCCCGTGGCGGTGGCATCATTGCCAAGTGGATGCTGCATCACCACAAGCAAAATCCGTTGTATACGCACTTCGATGACATCATCGAAATCTTCAAGCGCTACGACGTTTCCTTCAGCCTCGGTGATTCCTTGCGCCCCGGCTGTCAGCATGACGCCTCCGACGAAGCTCAATTAGCTGAGTTGAAGACCCTGGGCAATCTCACCCGCCGGGCCTGGGAGCATGATGTGCAAGTGATGGTGGAAGGTCCTGGCCATGTGCCCATGGATCAAATTGAGTTCAACGTGCGTAAGCAGATGGAGGAATGCTCTGAAGCTCCCTTCTATGTGCTGGGTCCCTTGGTGACGGATATCGCACCGGGCTATGACCACATCACTTCGGCCATTGGTGCAGCCATGGCGGGCTGGTACGGCACAGCCATGCTCTGCTATGTGACGCCCAAGGAGCACCTGGGTCTGCCCAATGCTGAAGATGTGCGCAATGGCTTAATCGCTTACAAGATTGCAGCCCATGCGGCAGATATTGCTCGCCATCGTCCCGGGGCTCGCGATCGCGATGATGAGCTTTCCCATGCTCGCTACAACTTTGACTGGAACAAGCAGTTTGAGCTGAGCCTTGATCCTGAGCGGGCCAAGGAATACCACGATGAGACGCTGCCAGCGGATATCTACAAAACCGCTGAGTTCTGCTCCATGTGTGGACCCAAGTTCTGCCCCATGCAGACTAAGGTTGATGCTGATGCTTTGACGGAGTTGGAGAAGTATCTCGCCAGTGATGGCGTCCCTGTCTAGATGTGACGACTTCGGCAAAATCTAGCGCCTAACCTCTTGGCCTTGAAAAAGAGGAATTGAAATGGCCCCCGCTCTCACTAGAGCGGGGGCCATTTTTTCGTTCTGTTGAAACAGCCGATGTTGCAACCTATGTTGTCAGTGCAATCGTGATTGCTTGGAAATTAAGCATCGCGATCGCCACAACGGTTACAGCTGAAAATCGACAAAGCGGTGCATTTCCATGCTGTCTTGGTAGGCTGCATAGTCTCCTTGGTTGAGCTGGAAACTAGCGGCTTGCCATAGGTCATTGAGAGCGTGAGACTTGTGACCCATTCGATAGTAGAGCCAGCCGCGCTGCTGGAGTAGCGTGGCATCAGAATCTACATCTAGGTCAATGGCCTTTTCAAAGGCTGCTAAGGCATTCTCATAGTCTCCCTCCACGACTGCATTGGTGCCAATGCTTTGCCAGGTGGAGGCTAGGGCTAGGGATGATTGGTGAGACTGGAAATCGTCATATTCAAAGGTGGGAGGCTTGAAATCCATCTCCATCCAAGCTGAACGAGTTGTGAGACCAGGCATGTTGCTGGCTAAGATAATCTGATCTTGATTGGCTGGCTCAGGAGTTGCTGTTGCAATATTTGCAGTGGCAACGCTGGCGATCAAACTTCCTAATGCAACAAGTGTGATGGCTTTGATAGATGTCATGGTTTTCTCCTTGCAGAGACCTTAATTCAATTGTGGGGGAATGGAGCGAACTGTGGAACTCAGCGAGGGTAGAGATTACAACACTTCCCAAGCTCAGGTTCACTTTCGAAGGGGGAGCTGTTTGGATTAAGCTGGCTGACCCGATTTGCTGTTTAGCTGTATCAGCATCTGATGTTGCAGCAGAGTTGCCAGACGCTTATCTGGCGACAACAAGCTCGTTCCTGGACGAGGACGTCTAGGAAATTGGGTAAAACATTACCGGTTTGAGCAATGAATGTTGTTGGTCAGATGGCTCGGGATGCTGTCCGGCCAAGAACCGAATTCCAGAGGTTCAGCTAACTGCGATTCCGGAGGAGGCTACGCGATCGCAGTCTCTACTCACGAAACGGTTAGGATTGCTCAATGCAAACTGGTTGGCCTGCTGCCTTGGTTTCAGAATCTACAGCTTGGCGTGGCCGGTCAAGCTGTGCAACAGCATGGCCGAGGTGTGAAGCTGCTCCGCCCAGTCTGGACGTTTGAGCAGGATATGGGAGGTTTTGGGTAAAGCCTCTAAAACTTGAGAATAGCCAGGAGGTTCCATTTTGGATAAGACGCTGTACAAGAAAGCAGGGTCTATCGGCTCGTGATTCAGCTTTTGGGATCGCGGGGTTAACGCTAAGCCTTGTGAATCTATGTCTGTGATATTACCTAGTGACGAAGGGCAAGGGCGATTGGTTGCCGGATTATTAACTTGTGTGTGGACTGGCTTGATCGGCCATCTTGTTGGTTCAGCAAATGATAAGCCGTTTGGCTTAAGGTTGAGGCCTGGTTGGCGATCGCTGGGTTCAACCAGATTCACTGTGTTGAAGGAGACTGCAACAGCTAGATGCCAGGGTGGGAGCACAACATAGGATAATGAAAGCCTGTTGTTCAACCTGTGTCTGAATCTATGTCTAGTTGGGAGCATATTTGGAATCAAGTCCCCGAGTCCACTCGCACTGAGGTGATGAAGGCTGAAATTGAGGCAGCTCCCCCCAAACTGGCGACAGCCATGCTGAAGGATCTCTTTATGGTGAATAACCCCAAAGAGCGTGGTTTTATGTGCGCGCTGCCAGGGGAGGTCTTGATCCCCATTTTGATGGAGTTCTACACCATTAAGGGAGGCCCTGAGCCAGAGGCAGAGCAGGCGATGTGGCAGAAGTTGTTGGGTGAGAAGCCCCCGGCTTAGCTGGGTTGCTGAGCAAACCTTCAGGATTGGGATATTTAGGATTCCGGATGCTGGGGCCTATGGCGATGAACTGCTTGCATAAATGTGATGGACCTTTCCATGGCCAGGAGTTGCCAACCTCTATCAGGATTGAGAGGGCCAGGACCGACGCCAGAAATCAATGCCCCAGGCAATCCCTTTTAATAGGATCGTCTGGGGCACGAGGTTAAGCAGCCTTGGCTGTTTGATGACGACTAACTGGCGAGATAGGCGTGGAACTGGGAGCCTTGCTTGCGCAAATTACGCAGGGCCTCCCGCTCAATCTGACGCACGCGCTCTCGGCTGAGCTCTAGCTCCTGGCCGATTTTGGCTAGGGTCATGGTTTGGCCACTGTCCAGGCCATAGCGTAAGCGAATGACGCGTTGTTGCTGCTGAGACAAATTGCCGATGATGCGCTCCAAGTCGCCACTGAGGGAGACCTGAGTGACGAAGTCATCGGGCGTATGCTCGGTATCTTCCAACAGATCGCTTAAGGCGGTGTCATTGTTCTCGCCGACTCGCATGTCCAGGGACATGGGCTGACGCATCAGCGACAAGTATTCGCGTACCTGAACAGGCGTGAGGTCCAGCTCTTCAGCTAGATCTTTGGTGTTGGGGGTGCGACCCAGACGCTGGGTCAATTCCCGTTGTGCTCGCTTGATTTTGTTGAGCTTTTCGGTGATGTGGATCGGGAGGCGGATGGTGCGTCCCTTCTCGGCGATGGAGCGAGTAATACCCTGGCGAATCCACCAGTAGGCATAGGTTGAGAAGCGATAGCCCTTGGAGGGATCAAACTTCTCCACGCCTCGTTGGAGGCCAATGGTGCCCTCTTGGATTAGATCCAGGAGGTCCACATTACGTTTGAGATATTTCTTGGCAATGGAGACCACCAAGCGAAGATTGGCTTCCACCATCTTGCGTTTGGCGATTTCACCTCTCTCCAGCACGGTGGTCAGCGCTTCGGGAGAGAGCTTGGCTTCCGCCGCCCAAGCTTCGTGACTAGGCTCTTGACCCAGGGATTCTTTTAGCTCGTTTTTGAGATTGTTCAGAGCATTAGATTCCTGAACCAAGCGACCAAATTCAATCTCTTGCTCATGGGTCAGCAGGGGAATGCGGCCAATGGATTGGAGGTAAAGACGAACGGGATCTTTAATGACTTTGCGGGTTGCTGGCATAGGAAAGAAGCAAACGGTGGAACGGTCTGATTTCGGTGAAATGTCTAGCAACAGTGACAATGACTGATGCAGTGAGGGAGCTAATCAATGATGCTTTTGCAAGGATCTCTCTTTAGCCTTCGAATTTTGCCAACACCTTGAGCAATTAAGAGCCTGCTCGATACATGCATGTAGCAACAGAGCTGGATTTCTTAAGAAAAGTTCCTTATGTCGTATCAGTTTGCTTGAACAACTCAAGCATGTTGTTGATAAAACACAGGGGAGCTAGCTAACTTTCCTAACACAAGGCATATGTTCAGGAAACATAGGCCATTCTTCTCTTGAGTTAAGCGAAGACCAATGCTATTCGGAATAGATGCACTGAGCATTGGGAGGAAGTTAGCTCTAATCTTGCCTGAGTCACACTCTAACGGCAAAGACCAAGAGGAATCAGTATTCTAGGAATCAAAACCAAGGAACAATCTCGATGTAGCAGCGGTGAGACTGTTTACGCTAATTTGAAGTGAAATACCGCTTAGGTCCTACTTCATCGATGACTTGGTGATGAACAACTGAATAAAGAATAGGCTTATGGAAAGACCATAAAGATGTCACCTAAAACAAAGCCCGAATTAGGGGGACAGTCACTGTTGGAATTCATAGCGTCATCTCCTTTAAAGAATATGAGCTTGAGCAATAGTTGCAAATGATTTGACCTAGGGACGGGGCTTATGGCTCGCGTCCTTTTCAATTTATATATGTAATTTTACGTCTTTGAAGTGAAGGATTGCAAGAAAACAAAGATTTATTTAGGTAATGGTATCCGTCCTTTTTAGGGCTGGGAAACCTTACCTCTCTAGAATAACCCGTCTTTTTGAGAACTTGACTGTTGCTGGATTGAAGCGGTGAAATTTAGATTTCCTGACAATTGCGAGAATAGAGAGAGGCTAGGGGCATGGGGAGTTTTGGCTCATATTTTGTTCATGCTTGGGTGAGGGGGGTGACCTTACATGGGGCTATTCATTGTTAGGTGAGTTTGTCTTTTTGGGCCGTTCTTCTCTTTGCTTTGGGGGGAGGTAATGTTGCGGAGATGAAGCGCGATCGCGTTTCCCCAGTTCTCCCACACCGCTCACCTCCCTGATTGCCACGAAGCATTTAGAGTCGTCATCAGCATGAGTGGCTTCGTTAAGGCTTCGCGAGTTGTCGACGAATCACTTTTTCTGATTTTTTAGTCTTGCCGCTGTCCTGCAGCTGAAAGCCGCCGGGCGTGACAACGTAGGTCTTGGTGTCATCCAGGGCGAGATAGCCGGTCACATCACCTTGTTGGACTTTCTGGGCGGGAAGGAATTGGGAATTGCCTTTCTTTTTCGGAGTGGCGATATAGGTTA
>CALLPZ010000482.1 GCA_938015405.1 uncultured Pseudanabaenaceae cyanobacterium | reverse complement strand
ATCCAAACGGAAGTTGGAAAAATCAGCCGCTCCCTTGGGGCTGCCCGTCAGGCTCAGCACATAAGCTCCCACCTGGGGAAAGACCAACTCTGCCGAGGGAACGTCCTCCAAGCCTTCAACATCAATGGCGCTCAGAGGGGGCGTTGCGATCGCCACTTCTCCATCCCGAGCAACGTCATAAACCGCCAACGCACAGTCACAATCACTCAAACCAATGGGATTGCCACCTACCTGGGTGAGTCCAAACCAAGTCAGACTTGGCTCCCCTGCCCGAGGCGTATCATTCGGTTCAATGTGATGGGTACCGCCCACGCTATCGCTGATCTGGGTCTGATGAGCTGATAGCCTCAACGGCATCAACACCACAGCGAGCCCCAGGACTAGCCCAGCCCCTCGCCAAGACTGGCCAACTCCCCTTAATTGAAAGCTCCACCGTTGTCGCATCAGCCTACTCCCTTTAAGCATGTCCCCTTCAATCCCCTTCAATCGTCTGTGATGCTGACGGAGAAACATCATTGGATATCGAAGCCTGTTGAGCCACAGCCCTCCCAGGCATGAGCCAGCGCAGGGTTAAAATCCCAGCGACTAAGCCCACCCAAGCCCCAGTCCCAAGCCAACTCCCAGCGGTCTCGCCTGGCAAACGATAGCCACTCGCCAGCAGCAGCGTATGTCCCACACTGAGCATTAAAGCTGGCACTGTCAGCAAATGAATGCGTCGCCACCAAGGCCCCCACCCCTTCTGGTAACGGTCGAAACTCGTCAACGCCGCAGGCAACATCAAAACGAATGCTCCCATGCCCAATGCCACCCCTTGACGATGACGCGGAATCAAGAAGCTCACCACCTGCCAATTCCAATCCCAGTTCAAGCTCACCACCTGGAGCACATGAACCAACACTAAAACAAAGGCCCCTACGCCCAGTCCACGCCGATACTGCAACAGCCCCGTCCAACGGGGGCGATGCCAACGCAGGCCTAACTGTGCCAATGGACGCGCCACTAAAGCCAAGCTCAACAGAAGTAGCCCGCCATAGGCGATCGCATCACCGCCATGGCTATCCCCCCGACGCAGCAAGAGCAAAACACCCACCGCCAGCGTGACCCAGCCCCCCAAACGATAAAGCTGGTTACGACGTGCCTGGCTCAAGCGAGCGGTCCCATTGGAAGACTGGCCGCTCCAATGACTGGCCATCCAGCCCATCCCCACCATGATGGGAGCAGTCCCGAGGCCAAAGGCCAGCATCAACAAACTCCCCAACCACCAGCTCCCCGTCTCCGCCGCACGAATCTGGGCCGTATACAAAAAGCCGCAGGGAATCATTCCCCAACAGAGTCCGAGCAACAGCGGCGTCCAAGCTCGCTCCTGGAGGGACAAGTCCACCATCAGCCGACTTAGGCGCTCATGTTGTTGCTGAGCCAACTTAGCGATGGGTAATCCTGGCAACAGCCCCGGCGCAATTTGCAACAGCCCCAACCAAATGAGCATTCCCCCCGTCACCAGGGTCATCCAACGGCGCAACTCACTCCCCACCCCTGCCAATTGTCCACCACTTAGCAAAGCTGCCCCCAAACCACCGATCGCAGCTCCAACCAAGGCATAGCTCAGCAACCGTCCTAAATTCAACAGCAGGTGAAACTGCCAAGACACTAAAGATGAAGAGGGAGAGCCACCAGCAGTTGCTTCAGCATCTTTAGAACGTTCTAACGGCTTCTGACGGGGCGGAGCACTCGCAGCCAAATCACCAGACAGCCCCAAGGCCACACTCACTGGGCCACACATGCTCGCACAATGCCCAAAGCTCCCGAGAAAGCCTAGGCTAGACATCAACAGTAAATCCGGGAAACTTAAATCCGGCAGAATTAAAACCCAGTGCAACAACAGAAAAACGATTTAAGGGAGAAACATGGCATCGGCCCTAAAGACAGAGATCCAGCAGCCTCCCCTCCTAGCCAAAGTTAATTTTAACCAGACCTCATCCCTTCAGGCCTCATGAAAGCCGGGTGCCGAAACATCGCAAACCTCTTCTAGGGCACCGTCACCATCATCGTAGCCGCGATCGGCTTACCATCGCTCTGGAGGATTTCATGACCATTGGCATTGAGCTCCACCCGAATCTCATGCTCTCCTGCAGGCAAAGCAGGAATGTAATACCAAGATCCATAGAGACGCGTCATTTTCTCTCCATCGATAAAGAGATGACCGTGACCCTCAGTCGTCAAGCTTGCCTGATTGACCCGCTCCGGTGCAAAGGCAAAATTCTCCACCGCAGCATTGACATTCCACCCCCGCACAGAATCAGGCTCTACGCTCAAGTTCAACTTCGGAACTGCCTGACCAGCAGGGATTTCAAGAACTCCATGGTGCATCCCAACATGACCATGACCAGATTGCATCGAGCCATGACCGTCGTGCTCTACACCAACCTTTTTAGACGCGACATGGTCCATACCATGACCTGCTCCAATATGGTCAGATTCACCCTGAGCATCCATGGAATGGGTCATACCGGCACAACCTGCGATCGCCAAGCCAGCAATCCCTAAACCAATCCTAGCCACTGGCCGTCTAGCCCCCTGGCCAATGCTCAAAATACTCACAGTCTCTAACCCCATGTATCTGAAAATACTTCAGCAACGTTGCACTAAGACAGCCTAGCGCAATGCTCTAAAAAAGAAAGAAGGCCTAGGAGAGCACCGCTTTGGTACTTTCCTAGGCCTTCTTAAAAAACGCGATCGCGTTCTACCAACCCTTGGAAGACTGATCTAAAACGTAGGTAGCAACGTTCTCGATATCCTCAGCGCTCAGCTTGCCACCGAAAGCAGGCATTGCACCGTTACCGTTGGTCACTTGAGTCACAACGGCCTCAAGGGTGTCCTTACCATTTGCTTTGAGGTCGTCCTGCTTCAAAGTCTTAGCAGCGTTGACGACATTGCCACCACCGATGTGGCAAGCAGCACAGTTGTTAGCAAAGATACCTTGGCCAGCCGCTGCATCACCTGCAAAAGCAGGGGAAGCCATGTTGGTCACCATCAAAGCAATAGCGCCGAAAACCAGTGCGATCGCACTAAAAAAGCGTTTCATCTTATTTAAATCCTCTCAAACGAACAAGGTAAGTATTTATAAACAGTGGCTTTAAGCAAACTGCTTGATACAGAACCCCACGTTCCAGTGAACGGCGGCATCACGAAGCCGTCAAACGACGTAGCGTCAAACTTGTAACAAAAAATATTACGCGGCCCCTAAAAACTCCCAGGGAGCTAATTTCAGCCCAGCTCGTCCCCAGTAAATGTGTTCCACAACTGTAGACCAGGGCTTTGCCTGAGTTGTACGTTGGTCCATCATTTTCTCAAGAATGGAGCATCCAGAACTGACATTCTCTTGAGATTGTTTCAGTAATACAGTGAGGAGTTCCGAGTTATGGCCTAGATCATGAAATGAGCAGTTAGGCGCGATCGCTGACTCAGATTTTCAGAATCTTATCCATGCATTATCTAGAGTCTCAGCCTCTCTCTTGAACAAGTATTGATGCTTTCTTAAAACTCCATCTATAGTTTTTTATTGCTTTACAAAGCTATTGATCCCAGGACAGGTATTACTGCTGTCGAAGTCACTTAACCTCTTGAATCATCATATTGAGTACAGACCAGTCATCTGTCTTATTCAGGCTTGCTTCCACCAAACTACTGACTCTTAATCTCTCCTCACGTCCTCTAGTTTACTGAAGCTTGAGCTATGAACATTAACTTGACCTATGATCCGGGTACAAGCCTGAACCAAATACTCACCTTTGAGGTCGCCGCAAAGGTCTGGGAAAAGTATTTTTCCGATGATGTAGATATTAACCTCCATGTGGGAGTGACAGACTCAAGCAACCTTCCTGGGAAGGTAATTGGTGGTGCTCTGCCCGCGATGTCTGCGGGAAGGAACTTTGCTTTTACTCGCAGTAAAATCCAGAAAGATGCCACCTCGGCTTTGGACCGCAAAGCCATTAAACATATTTCTGGAAACACAACAAAATTTAAGCATGAAAAATTCCATCAGCCTCATCATCAGGTAGAAAATGACTTAAGTCAGAACCAGACGAGCAAAAAGATCAATATGACCACGGCGAATGCCAAGGCGCTGGGTCTATCTGTAGCTGCCAATAGACTAGATGGTTACATTGTGCTGAGTAACCTACGTAATCAGGGAGTGGATTGGGATACAACCTCCGATACTGCCGCTGGAGGTCGACTGGATTTAGTCAGCACTGCGATGCATGAAATTGGTCATGCCCTGGGCTTTGTGAGTGGTGTAGACCAGCCAGGTGCCCAAGCTGCAGTGGTGAATAACGCCAATTCCTCGATCGCAAATCGAGTGAAACATGCGACAGTTCTTGATCTGTTTCGCTATTCAGCCCAAGGCACGCGGAATATCACTTATGGGTCTGAGCGGAGTGATAAATACTTCTCGATTGACGGCGGAAAAACGTCCTTAGCAAAGTTTTCTTCTGGGGCAGATCGACACAAGGGAGGTGATGGTTTCCAGGCAAGCCACTGGAAAAAACGTGGCTCTGTTGCGGGCGTCATGGACCCAACCTTGAGAAAAGGCCAACGCTCCAAAATCAAGGAACTAGACTTAAAGGCATTTGATGCCATTGGTTGGGACCGTAATGGCGTAGGCGCGAATGCTGCGATCAACTTCATACAACTGCGACAGGAGGCTCAGACAGAGTTGTCTCAGCGTGCTGGTAAGTCTTGGGAATGGATGCATCAGCATAAGAGCCAAGCTGCATCACTACTTTCCGAAGTGCGTATCGCCGACATTGTGAAAATGGTGGTCAGCAGTCAGGTCTATGACCTGAGTTGGATGAATCAGTATGGCGGAGCCAGTTACTTCCTCAATTGGGCACAAAGCGCGGGTGGGCAGAGCTTCTGGCTAAACTGGTGGAATAACGGGGGCGGTGATGCTTGGTGGCAAGCCATGGATCATGTCTTTGAGCAGCAAGGCCTATTTTCCACTTTGAACGAGGTTGAAGGTTTAGATGGGATGCCAACATCTGGCAACGCACAAGACATTGACTCCTTAACCGGTCAATCCCTGGCACAAACTGATTCTGGACTTGTGCCCAATGCTGTTTTTTCTCCAACCGCCCAGGCTCCTCAGTTGAAACAAGTTGAGGCTTTTACAGCTGTTCAAGATCCCATTACCGGTCATTCAGCTGCGGAGAACAGCTTACAGATGTCTTACAACAACATGGATTCGCTGTCTTTAGGTAGCCATAGGAGCGGGAACTTGCTGAGTGGCCATTTAACCGGCTTGGTCCAAGACCCACTACAAGGTGTCGTAAGTTTGGGTGATGCGTTGACAACAGGATTGGGGATGACCAACTAGTGCTCGTTCTCAGACCTCTTACAGGACTGTGAATCCGCCCTCATCTCTCCGCCCCCTTGCCCCAAACTTTGGGCAAGGGGATTTAGGGAGAGCGCCAGGGATTGATGCAAGAGATGTATTGTGGGTCCATTTGAAGCTCACAAGATTAGGCTAAAGCGAGCCATAAAATGGTCGAACTCACGCTAGAAAACGCGTTCTGAAACGCTAACGATCACAGCAGAATTCAAAAGAGGCTACGCCAAAGTTGCCGCCTCCAGAGTGATTGAACAACCCAACCCAAAGGCCTCTTCCAGTGAAAACAGCAGGGCTAATATTTGGAATGTTGAAGGCAGCCATGCTAAAGCAAAGCCACAGTAAAGCCCAGTCCTTCTGCCACCAGCAAGATCAGAGGCGAGAGGGCCAAAGCTGGCAGAAAGGATGCAACTCGAACCTTGGTGATTTCTAAGAGATTAAACCCCGTCCCCAAAATCATTAATCCACCCACACCAGTCACAACCAGAAGGAGTGGGCTCTGGGCAGGCTCTGGTAGCCCCTGGGCTAAAGCCCCAGCCGCTAAGGAGAGAAAGCCCTGATACACAAATACAGTCAGGATCGAAAACCCGACACCAATGCCATAGGTACCTGTCAGGGCGATCGCCACCAAGCCATCCATAGTCGCCTTGATCACAAGCAGGGTATCGTCTCCCTCCAGGCCATTGCTCAGACTGCCAATCAGCGACATAGGTCCAATACAAAACAATAGACTGGACGCAACAAAGCCTTCAGTAAAACGGCCTTTTCCCTGAAAGCGACGCTTCAGGGCGTCTCCAATGGAGACGAGTCGGTCTTCAATCCTCCAGAGCTCGCCCAGCAAGCCACCCAGAACCAGGGCAATCAGGCCCACAATCACGCCATCCACAGAGCCCACTTGCACCGGCAACATGCGACTCGCCAAAGTAACCCCTAAAAACACCACCATCAGGCCCACCCCCTGGGTGATCACCTGCTGCATGGCCTGGGGCAAGCGCCCCCGTAACCAAAGACCAAGGCCAGTCCCAGTCAGCACTGTAAGGACATTAATCCAAGTGCCACTGGTCCTGGCCCAGAAAGAGAGTTCCATATCTGCTGAGTCAAGCCACGTCGGAAAAAGTGACAGCCAAATCTTTAGCTTTCTCCCTCAGACGATATCTCCTCACGGAACTGATAGGTCAAGTAGGCCGCTAAAGCACCGACCAAAAAGCCAATCACATTGCGAGAAATGGGCAACCACTCGCTGGTGCGAGTCACTACGGGGCCGAGACCGAACGCAATGAACAAAATGCCCCAAAGTGGTGAGAACATCAACGCCCATTGCCAAGCAATCGGACCACCAGGCTTACGGGGATGGGCTGCAAAGCCACAAATCACGCCACCCAACACGGAACTAATAAGGGTGAAAATCCACTGTTCATTAGGTAGGCCTGGAACAACGCTACAACCGCCCTGGCGCAAGCAACCATCCAAGGAAGCGATGGAATCCAATACGGCCCGATCTTCACCGTTCTCTCTAACGTAAAACTGGTTGCCAAAACGGGTTTGTAGCTCAATCCAGAAGGTGCGGGGGAAAATCTTGTAATAATCACCACCCACATTGAAGTTCAACAAGTTGCCACCGCGAGAATCGGCAACGACCAAGAGACTTTTGGCATCCAGGTTCCAATACTCCTGAATGGCGCGCCCCGGGGTGCGGTCATACTGGGTCAGCACGCGCAGCTTCCAACCCGTATCTTCTTCGAGCCCCGCCAGCTCATCCTCAAGCTTGGCTTCCTGAGTATCGGTCAGGACCTTGGCCAGGTCGATGATGGGGGTGTACTTCTCTGGCAACAGATCTGGGTTATCAAAAGCCTGGGCAGAAGGAACGGCAATCAGAAAGACTGCGGCGATCGCCAGCAGCAATGAACCGATCCGTTTCGAAAGACGATTAACCATAGAAGTTTTATGAGACCGCCCAATCATATTTCGTTACAAATGTAGTCGAATCTCGACGTCAACACAATCGCCAACCTTACGGAATATCGAGCCATAACAAAGGGATAGGGCCCTGAAGTTAAGTCCAGAGCCCTATCCCACAACAGCTCGACAGTACAAAAAAAGATCTAGTGAACTGGCTACATCACTACTACAGGGAGGTGAGTACTCGCTACAGACCATCAGCCCCTAGCTCAAACTCCGCTTCAGCGCAGGTTGAATCAACAACACTGCAACCCCACAGAAACCGACCAATGTCCCTAGCGCTCCTGCCATGGTCACCTCACCAAAGGGCGCATTCATCACCACGCTGGACCAAGCCCAATCGCTGTGGAGATAGAGGTAACGAATCGATTCGATCGCATAGCTCATGGGATTCAAGCTCGCAATCCAAGCCAACCAGCCAGGCATAAAGGACAGCGGAGCCAAAGCCGTGCTCGCAAACAGCAACGGCAGGTTGGTCACAAAAATCGCCGCAATTAACTCAATATGACCCGGCAGGCTAAAGGCCAAACCTAGGCTCAGGGCCGTTACGCCAATCACCAGCAGCAGCACAATCATAGCCACAATTGCCAAACCGCCCACACCGGGAAGGCCTGCTCCTAAAACCGCACTCATCAGCACGATCGCCAGGGTCTGTAAGAAACTGAGAATCGTGATGTAAATGGCCGATGCCATAACAATCGAGAAGCGAGAGGCCAGGGGAGCCACCAGTAAGCGGTTGAGGAAACCAAACTCGCGATCGAACATGACCGGCAAGCCCGCATTCAGCGCCCCGCTAAAGGCAGTGAACACAATCACGCCAGCCCCCAAAAACTGACCATAGCTAACGTCATTACCCAAAAAACCCGCCGGAGCGTTCTGGAACAGCGCCCCAAACAGCACCAGCCACATCACCGGCTGAACAATACCGGCAACGAGGGTCGTCGGCCGTCGCTGGAGCTGAATGAACAGGCGAGTCGTCAGGGCAAGGGTCTCTTGAATAAATTCTTGTAAGTCGCTGCTCGCCTCTGGGACAGCAGCCTGGGCCGAGCGTTCGGTATCTAAGGTCGTACTCATAGCAGTTCAGCTTCGGTTGGTTCAGCCGTACAGGGGCTCTTTCCAGCCTAACGCGACTTAGAGGATGTTTAGAACGCGCCTTGGCCCACAGTAGATAAATTTATGAGCGCCTATGTCTCGCTCCAATCAATTGGGCCTACACCGAGGCAATGGATATATCAGCGAACTGACGTGATGGCCTCTTCAACTGCCTCTTAGCTATATTCAGACCCATCGGGCATGATCGCCCCTTCCAAAATCGCCCCCACGAGATTGGCGCTGGTCATCTCTGCTTTGACCAAATTGGCCTCTCGCAAAATGGCACCGGTTAAGTTTGTCCGAGTCAGATAAGCAGACACCAGCGTTGCCCGGCTGAGATTGGCCTTGGTCAAATTGGTATGGCTCAGCGTTGCGCCCTTGAGACGAGCATCCACAAAAATCGCAGAACGAGCATCCGCCTTATCCAGCACAGCATCTGCCAGGGAAACGCCCTTGAGATTGGCATTGCGCAAGTTAGCTCCGGTGCAATTGGCCCGTTCCAAACGGGATAGCCGCAGGGTGGCATCGCTTAGGTCAGCCTGGTTAAGGTTGGCATCACTAAAGCTGGCATTGACGATGATAGCTCCGCTGAGATTGGCACCTTCCAGGTCCACTTCTTTTAAGTTCGCTTCACTCAGGTTCGCCCCTCTAAGGTTGGCCCGACCCAAATCAGCCCCGTATAGGTTCGCCCCTCGCAGATCCGCTCCCTCTAAGTTTGCGCCGCGCAGGTTCGCACCGTCATAGGCCCGAGCTTCGTAGCGTAGGTTCGCTCCCCAAAGACAGGCCCCGCTGAGGTTCGCCCCACTAAGATTGGCACTACGCAGGTCTGCATAGGCCAAATTGGCATCCATCAAATCCGCTAAGGCCAGGTTAGAGCCCCGCAGGTCTGCCCCAGACAGCACGGCTCCATGGAGGTCTGCATCCTTAAGCTGAGCCGCACTCAAATTTGCCTGGGAGAGATTCGCCCCGCAAAGTCTTGTCCCCAGCAGTACCGAGCCCCGCAGGTTCGCTCGATTCAGAAAACTCAGCACCAAGTTGGCGCTGCGCAGATCCGCTCGCTTAAAGCTCGCTCCCACCAGGTCAACCCCAGCCAGGTTGATGTGACTCAGATTAATCCCGCTGAAATCCGTCTCGCCCGCTTCGTAGCGGCGCAGCAACTCTTGTGGGTTCATGACTCGAAGGGTAGAGATGGGCCATCGTCTTCCAAGGAAGCCGCTAACAGAGCCAAGTCAGCTTCCAAGTCATCGGACATCAATGCCTCGCAGGAGGCGTCGTCATCAGGGATGACTTCAGCGGTCACGGGCTGGGCCGGCGCTTCGGGGAACTCAACATTCGCCCGCTCACCCGCCACAATGGCAGCTCCACCATCTTCCGGTCCAAACTGAATCGCAGTGGCACGCTCCACTTGGGGCAGCTCTCCATCAGGCGTGGAGGCCTGGGCAGCAATAGTCAAGCCAAAATCCCTCGCCGGAGACTGCACAGCTCTCTCATATCGAGGCTTCAGACTCTTGATTAAGGCAGCGACGGTCTGCATTGCCTGTTCTGGCACCTCCAACTGCTCTGCCACGCCACAGAGCTTCATTTCTAAATCAGTCAGGTTGGGATAACGCTCTTCCAACTGAGCCACAAGACTTGCCAGGCTGTGATGCCGCAACTCAGCCCAGTCCTGCTCTGAGAACCGGAAGAGGTGATGGAGTGCAGAAAACATCACTACCTTGGCCATCAAAGGATTGGCATAGCGCATGAGGTTCAAGCGCAGAGCAAAGTCTGCATTTTCAGCTTCCTCCTCTGTGGAGGTTGCCATCAGGTCACGACCGGGGACAAAATCCCCCATCGCAGGAGCCCCATCCCGGGCATCCTTATAGGCACCTGCCCCCACGGGTTGAGCAATGGGGTGACCCTGATTTTGAGGAAGTTGATAGGACCCACCATAGGGATTCCCTTGGACCACTTCAGTCACCACAGCGGTATCATCTCCCCCAGCATTGGCCGGTAGGGCCCGGGGAGGATACTTGCTATCCATCGGACTAGCGGGCAGTTGCGTAGCAAACAATCCCGTAGGGGGGCCATCAGACCCTTCTGCAATGTCAGTGGGGGTAGACCCCGCCATCTCATCAGAAGAACGGCGGGAATGGGATTGTCCGTAAACCCCAGCTCCTGGCAAGCCCAAGCCATGGCTGCCAGCATGACCCAAGGGTGGAGAAGCCGGCGAAGGTGGAGCCGATGCAGCCGATGCCGAAAAATTCATCGGAGCAGTATGGGGTGACCCGGCCTGGCCTCTCTGCCCCCCTGGACCATAGCCACTGGCTGGATTGGAGGAGCCAAGGCTAGGCCCTGATGCAGGCCTTACAGCAGTCATGGGCTCTGGCACGACCCCAAAGAACTGGGTTTCGTCGGGGCGTTCCTGCTCATAGAGCGGCGTCACGATCTCCACTAGCAGCTTGGCGACCCGCAGGTATTCCATTGGCTTGCTGAGAGAATTAACGATCGCCTGAAGGACATGGTCCAAGCCCTGCAGAGTCGGCATCAGCTGCCGAGTCTCATCCAGCAAATGCTCCCAGTCCAGGGCTGCCAGTTGAGCACGATCGTTTTCCCACTGGTTGTAACAAACACAAACCAGCAGCTTCTTAATCCGTTGCTGCTCTTGATGCTGAACCAGGCTTTGCAACACATGGGCCCGCACCGCAGTCTGGGCTGAGAGCTGCGCCGGGGTTAAGCCTGCATCATCCGACTGCCCAGCAATAAACCATTGCGTCGCAGGGGATTCTCCGACGGCCCCAACAGGTGGCTCCTGAGCCGCTGGGGCTTGGTAGTGGGGCTGGGGCTCATAGCGGCCTAGTCCCTGTCCAACTGGAGGAGCAGCTGGGGCAGCAGAATAATTTCCGCTGGGGTAATTTGCCTCTGACGACGGCACCACAGGAGAGGAGGTCGGCAGTTGAACCCGATTGCCCATCACCGGCTGGGTGATGTCATAGGTATCCAGGTAGAGCTCGTTGAGCACTTGCAACGTCCCATTGGCCACATGGGCATAGGCCACAGGCTTATTGAGCGTCTTGACAACTCGGTTGAGCTGGAATTGCAACGCCTCCAGGGTGGGCGATCGCTCCCAAACCCCCTGGACAATTTCCTGCAGGCTCACCTGATTGAGGCGCTGTACGTTATCTTCCCAAACGCCATAGCAGGCGCAGTAGAGTAATTTTTTAACTCTGGGGAGGTTGGGATCGCGTGCGAGTACGCTAACCACCCGCTCCAGCGGATCCAGGGATGTCATCGTCACCTCCGACGGGAAGACAGGACGCCTACAAATCGTTCAACGAAAGCCGCGAGAAACCACCGCCCATGGCAATGGCCCCGGCATATCAACCGACAGAGCGAACCTAGAAGACTAGGCCTAAGATGCCCAGGGACGGCGACGCATTGTACAGTTGGCCCATATAAATTTCTTAGATCTGACAGCTTCGCTATGGCCCCTTCGGTGCAATCTTCCTCCGCCTCCAATTCCTCTGCCAAAACCAACATCGGCATCATTGGTGGGGGACAACTGGCCTGGATGATGGGCCCAGCAGCCCAAAAGCTGGGGCTAGCACTACAGATTCAGACCCCCAGTAAGGACGACCCAGCGGTCGCCATTGCCACCCAAACCGAGCTGGGAGCCATCCAAGATGTGGCCGTTACTCGAACCCTCGCAAGCCATAGCGATGTGATCACCTTCGAGAACGAATTTGTTGACCTGGCGGCTCTCGATTCCCTGGCCCAATCTGGCGTCACCTTTGCCCCAGCCCTCAGCTCCCTCCAACCGCTACTCGACAAGTTCGATCAGCGCAGCTATCTCCAAAAACAAAACATTCCGGTTCCACAGTTCATTGCCCTCGAGAGCATTCCTGAGAGCGATCGCCCCAGCTGGCAAAATCCCTTCGGTTTCCCCGTGGTACTCAAAGCCCGCCGCCTGGGCTATGACGGCCAAGGCACCTCGGTAATTAAAACGGCGGAAGAACTCAAAAGCGTCTTAGATCGCGAGGGCTTCGCTCCGTTCCTGCTAGAAGCTTTTGTCCCCTTTGAACGGGAACTGGCCATCATGGCTGCCCGCTCCAGCAGCGGCAACATCGTCACCTACCCCGTGGTGGAGACGAAGCAAGAGAATCAAGTTTGCGCCTGGGTTTTAGCCCCTGCCGCCATCAGCAAGGAAATAGAGCAAGAAGTGGCGGCGATCGCCCAACGCATCCTCACCGGTCTCAACTTCGTCGGCATCCTCGGTGTCGAGCTATTCCAAACGGGCAATCAAGTCCAGGTCAACGAAATAGCCCCCCGGACCCACAACTCAGGTCACTACAGCTTGGATGCCTGTGCCACCTCACAGTTTGAACAGCAACTGCGAGCCGTTAGCGATCGCCCCCTTGGTGACGCCAGCCTCACCGTTCCCGCTGCCGTCATGGTCAACCTCCTCGGATACGAGTCAGCCCGCAGCGACTACAGCAGTCAGCGAGAACAACTCGCGGCCCTCCCCAATGCCCACCTCTACTGGTATGGCAAAGCTGAATCTCGCCCCGGTCGCAAGCTCGGCCATGTCACTCTCAACCTGACCAGCGCTGACCGGATCACTCAACGGCAAGAAGCAGAACAGGCGATCGCTGCCGTCCATCAAATCTGGCCCACAGCCTAGCCCCAAAAGACGAACGCCGCGTAACAGAACGGAGTTGACAAAAACGTGCTTTACACTACTGTTCGAAAGTTCCGAAAAAGCGCCAGAAACCTCAGTCAACCTCCATCGCACCGAACTTAATTACATAATTACTTAAGCTTTAAACTTCCGGATTGATGAATTAGCGTAAACCTTCGGATCTTTATGACAAAAACCTTCGCTCTGGGGGGTTAGCCCCCCAAAAAAATTAAGGAAAAACCGATCTAGTCAGCCTTAACAAGACTCGCTATGATGAACTCAATTCACTGAGACATTGGTGACTGCCAACAATGTTTTTTGATCTATGCCTTGTGTTAAGTGGGAACTAACCTGATTAGTGGCAGTAAACCGAGCTTGTACTCGGAAACTAT
The DNA here is from genome assembly GCA_938015405.1 of uncultured Pseudanabaenaceae cyanobacterium. GTDB lineage: Bacteria > Cyanobacteriota > Cyanobacteriia > PCC-9006 > JAAUQQ01 > JAAUQQ01. The sequence continues at coordinate 1,701 of CALLPZ010000482.1, read as the reverse complement.
AAATTAGTCGGTCGGATCCCCCCTGGAGTCTCCAGGTCACAAACTGAGGTAAGACGGTGTCCCGGTGAAGGACATTTGCAAGAGCCTTGGCTTCTTAACGGAAGCTGGGGCTTTTTGCATGACGGGTTTGCATGGTGGAGGCGTACAATCATCACCAGTATATTTGTACGACCATGTCCGCTGACGCCCTCAGTCTTATCCTGGCCCTGATCATCGGTCTCATCCTGGGCCTCATCCTCAGTGGCATTGGTTTTGCCTTGCTGATGCGCGCCCGCCTCCAAGCTCTGCGAGAAAAAGCCAAAGCAGAAGTCGTCGCAGAGCGGGCCGCCATGGTCGAACGCCTCCAAAACCAGGAGCAACAGGTCACCGCTCTCCAGGCCGTCCATCAATCAGCCGAAGCTGACCTGCGCAAAGAAACCATGGCCCGCACCATGGCCGAAACTCGCCTCGAAGAAGAACGGCGGGCTGCCCAGGAAAAGCTCACCCTCCTCAACGAGGCCCAAACCCAACTCGCGGACGCCTTCAAAGCACTCTCCGCCGATGCCCTGCGCCAAAATAGCCAATCCTTTGTCGAACTTGCCCAAGGCAGCCTGGCCTATGTGCAGCAACAGGCCCAAGAACGTGCCCAGGTAGACCTCAATCAGCGTCAGCGAGCCATTGACGACCTCGTCAAGCCTCTGGCCAGCTCCCTAGAGAAAGTCGACATCAAACTGCAGGAACTGGAAACTAGCCGCATCTCGGCCTACGCCAGCCTGTCTGAACAGCTCAAGTCCGTCGCCAGTACCCAGGTCCAGCTTCACCAAGAAACCACGAACCTCACGAAGGCCCTGCGAGCCCCCACTGTGCGGGGACGTTGGGGGGAAATTCAGCTCAAGCGCGTCGTCGAGATTGCCGGGATGGTGGAGCATTGCGACTTTGTTCAGCAGGCCTCCGTCGAAACAGACCAAGGCAAGCTGCGACCCGATATGGTGATCAAGCTACCCAACGGTAAGAACATCATTGTCGATTCCAAGGCTCCGCTCCAGGCTTATCTGGAAGCTTTAGAGATTGAAGATGAAGCAGGGAAACGCGATCGCCTTGCCACCCACGCCCGCCACATTCGGAACCACCTCACCCAACTGGGAGCCAAGTCCTACTGGTCCCAATTCCAACCCGCCCCAGAATTTGTTGTCCTCTTTCTGCCTGGCGAAACCTTCTTCAGCGCTGCCCTTGAACAAGACCCTGGCCTAATCGAATTTGGAGTAGACCGCAGCGTTATTCTCGCCACCCCCACGACGCTGATTGCCCTGCTTAAAGCCGTCGCCTACGGTTGGCGTCAAGAGCGCGTCGCCGAAAACACTCAGCAGGTCCGAGAGCTAGGCCAAGAGCTTTATGATCGCACCCAAACCTTCGTCAACCATTTCGTCAAACTACGCCGCAGTCTCAACAGCACCGTCGATTCTTTCAACAAAGCTGTCGGCTCCCTAGAATCCCGCGTACTGGTCACAGCTCGGAAATTCGAAGCCCTAGGCACGGTCACTGGCGGCGAAATTGAGACCATCGAAAATATCGATCTCACGCCTCGCCAGCTTCAATCAGCGGCAGCAGAGCCCTCTGAATCAGCTCAGTCCACTCCAACGCCTCCGAAAAATCCGTAACTCCAACTGGGCAAAGCCAGGAGACTCAGGCCCTGCGGCAACGGCAGCATTCGCTCTCGAAGAG
>CALLPZ010000481.1 GCA_938015405.1 uncultured Pseudanabaenaceae cyanobacterium | reverse complement strand
GGCGATCGCCAAATCGAGGCCCTGGAAGTCTTGGGCGGCGCTGGCGCCGGAGCCATCGTCGGCGTTTTCACAGGTCGCAGCAAAAATGAGCTGTTCGTCATCGATCCTGAAACGGACCTGACCTTGACCCTGGCTAGTCCTGTTACCGTTCAGTAGAGATTGCCCTGAGTTCAACGGTGTTGATGGCCAATTAAGCTTGCATCGGAGACTACCAACTGGTGAGGATTGCAGTGCTGTGAAGCCATCCAGTGGAGATTAGAGGTCCCTCATGCTAGCTCGCAATAGGAGCTGATTGCTACAAGCAATCAGCTCCTATTGTTTTGATTAGATCTTGATTACACCCCTCACATCGATGTTGTCCTTCTCTCGAAATGCTTTTCCCAAGTCCATATTGCTCTCACACGGCTGTCTTGGCTTCAGCCTGGGTTCAGCCGCTTGTACAAAAGCCTGCTTGGCAGTCGTGGATAGCTTCTTCGTCCGTTTTAACGAACTTGAGTTTTGAGCGGTAAGGTTTAGCTCGCAGTGGCAAAGCTCACGACTGAATTGTCAGATTCAAGTTGGCCTTATGCTCTCGATAGATCTCGAACCGTGATTCTGTGGGGAAGAGACGTAGAATGTGCTGATGGCTCAGATACGACTGTTGACCCCAACTGCCCAGCAGTCCCAATTGCCTCTATTCCTGCTTTTCCCGGGGATGGATGGCACTGGGGAGTTGCTACACCATCAAGTGAAAGGACTGAAGGGTCGTTTTGATGTGCGTTGTTTGTCGTTGCCAGGAGATGACCTCTCAGATTGGGATGCTCTGGTGCTGCAAGTGATTGAGCTGATTGAGCAAGCTCGAGGGGATGAGTCACGGCCCATCTATATGTGTGGAGAGTCTTTTGGGGGCTGTTTGGCTTTAAAGGTGGCTGCCTATCGACCCTCGCTGTTCAAACAGTTGATTTTGGTCAACCCTGCCTCGTCTTTTGCCCGTATCCCATTATTTTATTGGGGAAGTCCACTGTCGAATTTGTTGCCAATGCCGTTGTATCAGTTCTCTGCTGTGGGCTTGCTGTTCTTGTTGGTGGAGTTTGGGCGAGTGACGCCAGCCGACCGGCAGCGGTTATTGAATGCAATGCAAGGCCTTACCTCCCGCACTGCGGCTTGGCGCTTGCAGCTGTTGAGAATGTTTGATTTTAGTTCAGTTGAGTTAGCAACTATTCAAATTCCGACCTTGCTGATTGCGGGGGGATGCGATCGCCTACTCCCTTCATCCCAAGAAGTTGCTCGTCTGGCCCGATTGCTTCCCCAAGCAGAGACCTACCAGTTACCCCAGAGTGGTCATGCCTGTCTGCTAGAGCAGGCGGTGAATCTCGAGGAGATTCTGCGGCAGCGGGGGTTGTAGAGGATCTTCTCGCAGCAATTAGGCCAGACCGAGGAGAGGCCTTCGCGACTCGCTTGGGCCGAAGGCTGCGGCGCGGTCTAGGACATAACGCTTTGACTTTCTAGATTGGATGATGTGAGGCTCTGGGGTTGAGCTGGGCGATCGCAAACCGGAATATAAGGCTCACTCAATCCTTGGCGTTTCACGGCCTTAAGGGATTGCCTGTAGCCCCAAAAACCTGCCAAATAGCCGGAGAATTCTGCCCAAAGAAACCGCCAGGGCACTTGGTTTTGCCCCTTAACTCGCTCGATAAAACGACTGCTAAAGTATCGAGGGAGTGCGCTCAGCAACTGTGGCCTGGCGCGCAAGTCTTTATCAACCCGCCAGAGGCGCAGATGGTAGCCTGTCGTGCTCCTCATTTGGCGGTGAATTTGGTAGCGCAACTCTGGGATCGTACGCCGGTGACGGTGCCAGACATAAGCCGAGGGCTCATAAACTAAGGTTCCTCCCGCTTTGAGAATTCGATAGATGAGGTAGTTTTCTTCGCCACTACCGACAGGGGTGCCTGGACCTAACTCCTCAGGCATCATGCCGATGTCAGGATTATGGAAGATGCTGGCGCGGAAAGCTGCATTGGCAGAAACGCCTAAGTCCCAGACTGGTGGAGAGTAGTTAAAGGAACTGAGCCATTGACTATTGGCCTCGAAGCGATCTAAGCCTTGTCCTAGGCCGCCGTATAGGTCTTCGTACATGCGCTGGGCACTGGTCTCTAGTTCATGGGGCAGCACGTTCCCCGTGACAACCAGGACTTCAGGACGAACCATGGGAGCCAGAAGTTTTTCAAGCCAGTCTGGGGGGACGATGACATCGTCATCTACAGTGATGATGATCTCGCCGACGCTGGCACAGAACGCGGAATTGCGGCCATAGGAAGCGCCCACACGAGGTTCGGATACGAGCTTAACGCCGGGATACTCCTGGATGACTTTGGGTGTGATACCAGAAGCGGGACGATTGTCGGCAACGATGATTTCGAAGTCGCGATCGCTCGTCTGAGCCCGCAGATGGTTGAGACAGTTGCGCAGGTCGTCGGGGCGATCGCAGGTGGTGATAATGACGGAAACGGGTACGGACAAGGGAAGTTGCTCTGGCAACTTGATTGACTCTTTAGGGGCGACCGTTGTGGGGGGCTGAAGCCAGTGGGCGACGGCTAATTCTAGGGATTGCCAAGCTTGGGTGTGGCCCTGGGGGGCTTGGGTAAAGAGGCGATCGCGCAGCCCTCGCACGATGACCTGACTCAGTTGCTGAGCAGAGATGCTGCCGTGATTGTGCCATAGATCCACATTGCCCAGTAGGGCATCGTCATGGGTCAGGAAGATGCGAACGCCATCATAGTCTTGGAGATCATCCCAGCTGGGCAGAGGCAAATTGAGATCCAAGCTGCGATTGGCCATGCGCTGCTTGAGCTTCGCCTGCCGTTCTTGAGTTTTTTGATACAGTACCGCTTCGCTCAGGCCCTGCAACAAATGCTGGGTGGCGATGGGAATATCTTGCTTCAGGGTGTCCTTTAAGCCGTTGGAAAACCCCGCCAGCTTCGCCTTGAAAAATTTCTTGGCGAGCCCCACTTGTTGCAAGCTGGACTGACCATACCAGCGCAGGCCACCCAAGGCTTCTTTGAGAAACATGGCTCGATATCCCTGGGGCAGCTGCTTTTGAGAAAGCTCCTTCTCGGGATGGCCACTGGGTGCCATCCAGCCCCAGGCAAAATAGCGTCCCAGGCGCTCTGCTTCGGTTTGGGCTTGGGCCGTGAGCTGCTCTTGGGTTTGGAACTGGGACTCGCGAGCCACCATGGCAGGGTCGTTACAGAGGCTGTAGCCCTGGCTCATCTGCTGGAAGGTGAGGCGGTAGCTATTGGCCAAGAGGTCGTCTTCGTCCTGGCATGGCATCAATGCGGCGCGGCGGAAGGCAACGTTGTACTCAGGGATAGGGTGATGAAAATAAACCTGCTGCCATCGCTCCGAAGGAACCTGGCTTTGGCGATACCACCACCGCCCAAAGGAGGGCGTTTCAATCGTCTGATGGTTGAGCAGTTCCCAGGCTTCTGTCGTTTCCGAGACGGGAAGGACTGGGCCGGTCATGACCCGAAGGCTGGCATCTTCCTCAAAACGTTGGACAAGGTTGGTAGCCCAACTGTGGTTCACCTGGACTTGGGGAGAGAGCCAGGCAATTACCTCATGGTGGCTGTTGTCGAGCACCTGACGACGCTGTTGAGCGAGGTTCTGGCTGTCATGGCTCAAATAGTGGAGGGGGAGTGGGCCTGCAGCTGCCAGGGTCTCGGCTTCGGCTGTGGCAGGACCGATCGCAATCACTTCAACGTCACTCTGGGCGAACCCTTTTAGGCTTTCCGCCAAGTTGCTAAGGCAGGCTTGGATCTGGCTACTGTTGACCGGACCGCTGGCTGCAGCCCAACAGATCGCAATGGTTAGAGAGGCGGTTTGGGGACGCTGAGAGGGCGTTGAGGTTTGCTGAGACAGCAGTTCTGGCCAGCTCAGTTCAGGGCACCATTGTCCCGTTGCAAGACTATGGGTCAGGCTGCGCAGCAGAATTTCATCGGCAAGCTGTTGGGAGATAGCGGCTTTCTGCGCTGGCACATCGCAATGTCCGCCTTTGACTGGCAACTCCACCTCGCCCAGGGCTTCTCCACCCAGAGTCACCAGCCCTCGTACGGCACTGTAATCCTCTAAACCGGTTAGGGAGACTAAGGCGTGATCGAGATTAAAGTCGACCAGAAAATACGGCTTTTTCATAATGATGCTGGGCGCTTTAGAGTTGAGCAATATTTGCAGTGAACAATATCTAATTTGAATAAGAGCGAGCGGTTATGCTCGAATATACAGCCTTGACCAGAGCATCGCTCTCAAACTGTCTAGGTCTTTGGGGAAACAGGCACATTATTCCCATGATCAGCATGATTGGTGCGCCGAGAGGATTTAGGCGGGACCTCCGTTGTCCAGACACAGGGGGCATGGAGCAATCCTTCAACAATGGGTGTCGGAGCAACAACCAGTTCCCGCATTTTGTCTTGGTATTCCAATAGCGTTTCCCAATGCTGAGATTGGACACCGGCACTGACAAAATATTGGCCGCCATTGAGGTCTAAGCGTTCGACCTGGAGACGAATACGACCCGGACCTGGGCTCAGCATCGTATGGCAGCCAAAGCTTTCGGTGTTGCTATCAAAGCAAACGGCGCCACTTTCATGGAGAATCCGCACGGTAAAAATGGGATCGTTTAAGGGCTCGATGCAGTCATAGTCCAGATCCACGGTGAGAGAGCCGCCGCATTGAAATGGAGCAGCGGGGGAAACTTCCATTGCTGTGATCTTGATTTTCTCGCCGAGCACCAGCTCATTTGCCTGGGGCAGTCGGGGGTTTTGGTGCGGGTGCATTGCGGCATGGTATTCCGCTACGACGGTGGCTGGGTCACTGTAGGCCGCGACTTGACCCCGGTTGAGCAGTAGAGCGCGATCGCACACTTCCATTACTTGATCTGGACTTTGGGAAATCAGCATGATGGCACAGCCCTGGTCACGCAATGCCTTGACGCGTTCGATGCATTTGGCCTGGAAGCCGATGTCTCCCACGGAGAGATGTTCATCGATCAGGAGAATCTGGGGGTCGGTGTGGATAGCAATGGAAAATGCGAGTCGCATGCCCATGCCGGTGCTGTAGGTCCGAATGGGATTATCAATAAAGCTTTCCAGCTCAGCAAATTCAATAATTTTGTCTTGGCGAGCTAAAGCCTCTTCTCGGGTGAGTCCGCCAATCAGCGCCACCACCATGAGATTTTCCCGACCGGTGAGGTCTTCGTGGAAGCCTGCTCCGAGATCGAGCAAGGCCCCGACTCGACCACGAATATTGATTTGCCCCTCATCTGGACTGCCAATGCCACCGATCAGGCGAAGCAGGGTCGATTTGCCTGCGCCATTGTGGCCGAGGACACCGAGGATTTCGCCGGGCTGTACCTCAAAACTGACGTTGCGCAGGGCCCAGAAATGGTTGATGGCCTTTAGTCGTTTCAGTCCTCCCATGGCGGCCTGCATGATGGTGCGTGGGCGATCGCTGGAGTAGGAGCTAAACCGTTTGCCTAGGTTTTGGACGACGATACCGTGACCCATCGAGTGTTAATCCTTTGGTTGGCCTGGGTTAAGAGAAAAAGCGGAGTGACTTAAAACAGTGCAGAGAGAATTAGAGTTCCTCCACAAATCGTTCGCTTTGGCGTTGGAAAATTCGGTGGCCTAGGGGAAGCAGAATGGCGGTGATGGCAGTGAGAATCACCAGCGGCATCCAGCCAAAGCTGTTGGTTGTTGCTTCGGGGGCTAGCAATATCGAGCGGTAGCCATCAATCAAGATCAGCACTGGGTTGAACTGGAAAATTTGGCTATATTCCGTTGGAACTTGGTAAAAGATGGCAGAGAAGTAGAACAGCATTTGCAACAGCACTCCCAAGGTATGCTGCGTGTCCCGAAACGTCACATTTAGGGCAGCGAGGACATAGGCCAAGCTTACAGTTAGGGCAAATTGTAAGGCCATAAGTAGGGGCAGTAAAAGCAGCTTTGCGTGGAGCTGGACGCCATCCACCCAGAGGAATATAAGCAAAATGGGCAGGGACATGACGAAGTGAATCAGTCCTGTGGCCACATTCACGACAGGTAACACTGCGACTGGGAAGCCGGGCTGGCGAATAAGGGAGCGGTTGTGGACGATAGCTCCCGTTGCCTCTGTGAGGGAGCTTTGGAACCAGGTCCAGACCAGTAGGCCACTGAAGATAAAAGAGGTGAAGTTGGGGATTGAATTATTGACTAGCAACACGCCAAAGACAAAGGCATAGACCACCAACTGCATCAGTGGATTGATCAGCATCCAAGCAATGCCTAGTGCCGAACGGTTGTAGAGCAGTTTAATATCGCGACTGATTAACCCCCAAAGCAAGTCCCGCCGCTGCACCCAATTGCGGTGAGTCCAACGTTTCTGGGTAATGGGCTGGGAACGAGATGCCATAGCGGATGGAGAATGCAGATGGGAGGAATAGACTTGGCCAAGTTGGACTCAGTTCGTTTGAGGGGGATGACACAAAGCTGAGGCCAAATTGGATTCTGTCCCCCGATTCCATGAGTTGATGCTAGGTCGAGACATGCAGCTTGGCCCTGTAGAGTCATTAGGGCTCACCCCCCTAGGGCTCAACAATTCGGATTGGGTCTGATATCCCCGTTTGGGCTAGCTTTCCCAGACTAGACCAAAATTCTTGCAAGCGTATGCTGCCTGAGATTGCGAGATATTGGTGGGAAGAATGGTGTGGTTCAATCTTGCCATTGGTGGGCCAGCCTATTTGCTGTGGTCTTACCCCTGGCTGTTAATGTCTCTAAACTACGAAGCCGAATCCTTTTCGGCCTGGCTTTATCTGAACTTTTTGTCTTGCTGAAGACTGGATGAGTCAGCGGAAACTACTGGGATTCCGAGGCTAGAGTGAGCCCAAGTCGGAAACTTATAGTGATACTACGGTCGTCACTGGGATCTCACTTGATTTTCCACTGCTTGAGTTCAACTCTGAACCACTGCAATTAGCTGCTTCTACTGACAATGGTATTGAATCAACTCAGCATCTCTGTCATCGTTCCTGTTCTAAATGGGGGAGAAGACTTCCGCCGTTGCTTGCAAAGCATTCGCCAAGGGGAGATGCAGCCGGATGAGTTGATTGTCATCAACGATGGCAGTACCGACGGTTCGGGGGAGATTGCTCGGCAGTTCGGTGCCAAGGTGATTGATTTGCCCAAGGCCCATGGTCCAGCCCTCGCCCGTAACCGGGGAGCCAGCATTGCCCAAGGTGACATCCTATTTTTTGTAGATGCTGATGTGACGGTGCGCCGTGACACCCTGGGGCAAGTCGTGCAGGTCTTCCAAAAGCAGCCCCAGTTTGATGCTTTGATCGGCTCCTATGATGCTGAGCCGGGTGCAGAGAATTTCACCTCTCAGTATCGGAATCTTCTCCATCACTACACCCATCAGGTTTCTTCGACGGAGGCTTCGACTTTTTGGGGAGCCTGTGGCGCGGTGCGTCGCTCGGTGTTTTTGTCGGTGGGTGGCTTTGATGAGAGCTATCTGGTGCCCTGCGTGGAAGATATTGAACTGGGCTACCGTTTCAAGCGTGCTGGTCACCGCATTCGCCTGTGTAAGACCATTCAGGTCAAGCATTTGAAGCGTTGGGAGCCCGTCAAGATGATCAAGACGGATATCCTGTGTCGCGCTTTGCCTTGGACGGAATTG
>CALLPZ010000480.1 GCA_938015405.1 uncultured Pseudanabaenaceae cyanobacterium | reverse complement strand
TGACCAGGCTCTGCCGACCCAACAAAGCAACACCTACAAAGCCCTCGATCAGAGAATTTTCTCCCAACATTGATGAGCTTTAAAATAAGCTAAAATGCTGATGCCTTTCGTTTTTGCCTTAAATACTCGAAAGAATCACTTGCTTGTAGGCAAAATAAGATACAAAGCAGATTTATCTCCATAAATTCTTTTTCGTCAAAAACAGGTCATTTTTTATCCATCAGAGGTTTTTCTTAGGTTCCCAGCTTCAAGAGAATTTTAAATAACCTGCGAAAATATGCGGACATTTATGTTCTTTTTGATTGGCAAGTCAATTGACTGTTGTCAGAGTATGTTCGGAAACGCAAGATGTCACTATCGGAACAGGCCTCTTACTAAGTCGAATTAAATTCAACCTAGCAAAAGGTGTCAGTTGAGAATAGGTGGCTTACATAGACCTATTACTTCCAAAACCTCAGCTGTAATCTAGTGATTTCTGTCACAAGAGGGCAGTGGGTGTATCTAGGAAGTCACAGCTAAGCAGATCCGATCTTTCGTATAAAACGACACTCAGCTAGAGTCAAAAAACGATGAACAATCCAAAAGTATGGGCTAGCCCTACGCTCACAGCCTACGGTTCTGTTGAGCATATTACTGAGCAAAACGTGGGCTCTGTCACCAAGAGTGGTGGCGCTGGAGATACCATTTCTGTGACCATTGCGGGCAACACAACTGTTGTTGCTGGCGGCAGCAGTGGTTCAGCAGCAGGTAGCTCTTTGGTCAACATCACCCCTGGTCCCAACCCTGGTGGGCCTTGCTAGATAGCGACTTAAATCTCGGGGTCCTTTAATGGAGTGACCTTGGATCTTGCCTGATTATCTTTTTTTCTTGTGTGTTTGGATAAGTGATTATCCCGCCGGTAGCCAAGTCCAGAACAATGTTCTGTCTTGCTACCGGTTTTTTACGTTAAAGCAGATTTAATAGAACTATATTGCACATCGTTGCTGGCGCGAGCCCCTGTCCCAAGCAGGCCTCCATCAGAGCCATCCATCTAACGAACAGAACAAGTCATTATTCCTCTGCGGGTTCTCTTCGTTACGCGTAATTTTAAATTGATCTTGCACAACATCGTGTCTAAACAAATTAGTAAGACAACTCGGCTCATCCTCTTATTTGGTCTGGGTTTAGTTTTGGCAGTCTCCGTCATTTTCCACGATGCGTTGTCTAGCCTGATCGGACGGAATGCCCCCACAATCCCCTTATATGGCGAAGTGCTGACGGGTAACTTCAACCACAAGATTTCCACCGCTGAGCCAGAGGCCCAGGCCTACTTTAATCAAGGTTTCCAACTCCGATATGGCTTTGCCAAGCCCGAAGCCGTGCGCTCATTCCAGGCAGCTGAGCAGCGAGATCCAGCCTGTGCCATGTGCTACTGGGGCGAGGCCTGGGCTCTAGGTCACTATCTCAATGAACCGATGACGGCAGAAGAAGCGCCCAGGGCCTATGCTGCAGCCCAAAAAGCGCTGGCGTTGGCTAAAACAGGAACCGCTGAAGAACAAGACTTGATCCAGGCGATCGCTCTCAGATACAGTCCAACCTTCGAGCCTGAAACCCAGCCAGAGCGAGATTTAGCCTATGCCCAGGCCATGGAAAAAGTAGCCCAGCGCTATCCCGAGGATCTCGATGCCGTGACGCTCTACGGCGAATCTCTCTTCCTACTAGAACCCCGACGCGGAACCCGGGATTTGAGCAACCCAAGGGTTCAAAAACTCTTGACTGTCTTTGAAACAGTGCTAGACCAGGATATTCGCCATGGCGGTGCCTGCCACCTCTATATCCATGCCACGGAAGCGACGGCGGAACCCGAGCGAGCCGAGCCCTGTGCGGAATATATCAGTGATGCCATCCCCGGGGTAAGCCATATCAACCATATGCCCTCCCACACCTGGAATGAAGTGGGGAGATGGGGAGATAGCGTGCAGGCCAATCAGACTGCATTGCAAACCGATCTCAAGGCCTTAAAAGGAGAGGGATTAGCGGTTTACCACGGTCATAACCTACAGATGTTGCTGTATTCAGCCTCTATGGATGGCCAAAGCGCGATCGCCCTTCAAGCCGCCCAGGATTACGCCACCCAATTCGGAGACATCAGTTTTCAGCTCTTGACCCTGCTGCGCTTTGGCAAGTTTGACGACATCCTGGCCATCAATCAACGTCCCACAACGGAAATGGCGGGTGGTCTGTGGGATTTTGCCCAGGGCTACAGCCAACTCCGCCAAGGCAATCTAGAGGCTGCTCAGCAATTGCTTTTGCAACTCAAGGCCAATGCAGAGTCATCTCAATCAGTCTTCCGCCAAAGCCCAGTCAAAGATTTACTGGTGATTGTGGGAGGCATTTTAGAAGGAGAGATCAAACAGCAGCAGGGTGATTTAGAGGGTGCGATCGCCGCTCAAACCCAGGCCATTCAGTTGGAAGATCAACTGGTCTATGACGAGCCGGAGCAGCTGCCTTTTTCGGCCCGCCATTGGCTGGGCGAAAACTTGCTTAAGGCAGAACGTTATCCAGAAGCTGAGCAGGTGTATCGCGATGAATTAAATGATCATCCCCTCAACGGCTGGTCGCTTATGGGCTTACAAAAAGCGCTACTGGCTCAAAAACAATCATCATCCGAGGTTGAGCAAGACTTTCAGCAGAGCTGGGCTAGGGCTGACTTATCGATCCAGGCTTCTCGCCTTTAGTCCATGAGAATGCATGGGTCGTGATCAAATAAGCGCCATAAGTCAGGAAGATATGACGGCTATAAGTTAGGCCAGTAAAGAAGCGTAAAGCTTGGAGCTGACCCTCGATATCTGCCTTTTTCAATGGGAAAAATAAATCT
>CALLPZ010000479.1 GCA_938015405.1 uncultured Pseudanabaenaceae cyanobacterium | reverse complement strand
GGCAGCTTGTCCTATGGACAGACTCAACTTCAACTTCAAAACTTCCGCTCCGTCACAGGTTCCTATCAAGATGATGTGATTCGTGGGGATGCCCAGAACAATCAACTCTCCGGTTTCTTTGGAGATGATGTGCTGGACGGTCGCGGGGGCGATGACCTGTTGATTGCCAATGGGGATGACGTTCTCACCGGTGGTAGTGGAGCAGATACCTTCCGTATGGAAGCCTCTTCGGCGACGCAAGCTGGGCGGAATGGTTTTGGTGTGTACGGTGGGGGGAATGTCCTAACGGATTTTGTTTCCGGTGTCGATCGATTGGAGCTATCGCAGCAGAATAACTCTAGGATTCCGCTGTCATCCGCACCATCCCAAGTTGACTTCAATGATTTTGGGGCTTTACCCCTCGGGACCTTGTCTAGCAGCGAGTTCTTTACGGTGAATGATTCGTCTGAAATCGATCCTCAGGTGACTGGGATCTATTACATTCCAAGCAGCGGTGAGTTGTATTACCGAGCGCCTGGTATTTACCCCCCTGCGATGTTCCAGCCTTTTGCAACGGTGCAGGGTGGAGGGATTACGGCGAGCGATATCGTCGTGGTTTAAGTGGATTACTGGGGGACGATCTCAAAAGGTTGGATTGTCCTCCACCATGGCTGGACACTTGCTGTGAAGGCCAGGCTCAAACTTGATTGGAGAGCGATCGCTATCCTCTCTTCTTCAACTGAACCTGATAACTCTCCTTAATCTTCCGCAGCGGAAACTGGACAAAATCAGCCTTGCCCAGCAGTTGCCAATCAAAGGCTTGCAAGAGATGTATAGCGAACAATTTATTGCTTACCATCGCCATCTGCGCCCCCAAGCAAGCGTGAACCCCGCCGCCGAAGGGAATGAACTCATAAGCTCGTCCTTCGCCCTGCTCCGATAAAAAACGCTCAGGATTGTAGGCATCAGGATTGGCGAAATGCTGCTCCATGGCATGGGCAATGCGAGGCTCCGCGATGATGTTCCAGCCCTGTTCGAAGACCATGCCGTCTAGCACCACGGTTTTGGTCAGGGTGCGTGTGGCGGTGGAGCTGGGCGGCAGAATCCGTAGGGTCTCCTTAATGGTGGCATCCAAGAAGGTGAGCTGCTTCAGCTGCTCCATAGTGGGTAATGTTGCTGTGGGACTGTCGCCTAGGACTTGGGTTTGCTCTGTGCGTAAGCGTTCAATGATGTCAGATTGCTCACCCAGCTGATACATCCAAGAGGCCAGCAAACCGGAGACCTCATAGTAAGAGGCCCAGAGCTGGAGTAGGCATTGGTTGGCGATCAGTGTGTCGTTGAAGACGCCATCGGGATTGTCCTGTTGTGCCATCAACATCATCGAGAGAAAGTCTGGCGTGGCAACTACGTCAGATTGCCGTCGCTGGGCAATGACGGCTTTCATAAAGTCTATCAACTTGGCTCTGGCCCGCTTGCCCCTCCCAAAGGTGGTCAGGGGGATATTCCAGTTGACGAGGCCGTAGAAGCCATCGAAGAAGGTTTTGTACTGTTGCTTGAGTTGCGCTTTGGTGGTGATGGGTAAATCGGCAAGGACGGCGTCGCCTTGGTCCAGACGAATGCCGAGGAGGAGTGGGGCGAGGAGATCGAAGGCCGCTGATTCGATGATTGCCATCAGGTTAGCGGGCTGGTCCGTGGGCCAGGTTTGCAAATGCTCGCCTAGCACTTGGTGCATGTGGGGCATGTAGTCTGCCAGCATGCGTCCAGTGAAGCCGGGGCGGAGGGCGCTTTTGCGATCGCGATGTAAGTCAGGCCGCTGAAATAGGCTATGCTCGCCGAACATCTCCATTGTGGTGGCGGGTAGACCAATGGTGGTGTAGCTGTTGTCGCCGTTGAAAGCCATTTTGTTGGCTGGGGCGGAGCCGACAAAGACAGTGGTGCCGCCAAAGACGCTGGTTTTGAAAATGGGGCCGTATTCTGCCAGATTGTCCCGGCAGAATTTCTCGGGATTGGCGATGTATTGCAGGGTGTCAGACCATTTGGGGCGACGAGGGGGCTCGCTCCTGTTGGTGGGAGTTGCTTGGCCATCCGCCAAGATCACCAAGCTATCTATGGCTGGATCCATAACGCAGTCTGACTCTGAGAGGTCTTCTATGTAGTCTAGGCCAAAAGCCTTGCAATTTGACTGCCTGCCTGGCAGAAAATACACCGGTCCAGTAATGATTTGGCGAGGCGATTGCGAAAAGGCTGATGATGCCGTTTGAGGTGAGACGTGATATGTCGGAAGTCTGAAACCTTGTGTGATATTTGACCAGGTTAGAGATGGAAAATGGACTGTCTAGTCCTTTCGTAATTTCTAAGAAAGTATGGTTCTGTAATGTTCACGTAAAGATTGCTTTTATTGTTTTAGAAACTTGAGGTCAATAAGGATACTCTCTGAAAGGTTGTAGATAGTTCGTCAACACTGACTTTGAATTTAAAATCAAGAATAATGTTGTCGAATATATGTCTTTCAGGAGAGCATTAATATTCTGATGCATCTTCTTGAATCATTTGGAATGATGTTGAATCGGTTCTCTATTTTGTATTTTAGAAGATGCTAAGGGCTTGTCTGACTGCTGGGTCTTTGGGGCTGAATGTCTTTCTCTGGGCTACGCTTCTCAGTCAGCCTGTGTCTGCGCAGAATATTGTTGTGGATGGAAGTCTGGGCCCTGCAGAAGACTTGGCAGGGCCATTCTATAGTATCTCTCAGGAACTGGGGACTACGGCGGGAGAGAACCTGTTTCATAGTTTTGAACTATTCAATTTAGATGTGGGTGAAATTGCTGTTTTTGAAAGTGATTTAAATATTCAAAATATTCTCAGTCGTGTCACTGGAGGAGCACTCTCTTTTCTGGACGGCGAAATTTTTACGACAAGCTCGGATGTCAATTTTTTTCTGAT
>CALLPZ010000478.1 GCA_938015405.1 uncultured Pseudanabaenaceae cyanobacterium | reverse complement strand
GAGTGAGTTATTCCGGAAATTATGGCCGTTATGAGGATTGAATCTCACTGAGACAGGAGCTGTCAACGTTTTTGGGTTTCAGGAGCGCCTTTGACCCTTGTTTTGGGTTCGTCTAAGGAGCGCTCGAAATTGAGATCGCGGTCTTTGAGCCTGAAGGAAGGCCCAGACAACCGGAGATGCTCACCGTGATGGAGGGTGCGGTCGATGATGGCATGAGCAAGTTCTTCATCCTGCAGGACTTTGCCCCAATGCTTGAGGGGCTTATTGGTGGTGAAAAGGGTGGGCTTCCCTTTGAGATAGCGACCGTCAATGACTTGAAACAGAACGTCAGCCGCGCCAGGACCGTAGCCGAGATAGCCCATCTCATCGATGATCAGGACATGAGGAAGCAGGTAGGGCTTGAGAGCCAGGGTGAGATCATGGGCAACTCTCAAGTCATTGATCAAGGCAGCAGCAGTGGTAAACCGGGCAACAAATCCGTTTTGGATCGCCTTGTAGGCAATGGCAATGCAAAGGTGCGTTTTTCCAGTCCCTGGAGGCCCTTCAAGAATGAGTGAGCGATGCTCACTGACCAGTTCAGGCCCGAGAAAACGGCCGAGCATCTGGAGTTTGAGGTCACTTCTGAAAGTGAAATCAAAGGATTCAATCGTGGCATTGAAGGGAAACTTGGCTCGGGTGATGAGGGTCTGGGTGCGACGTTCGCTGCGATGGGCGAGTTCTTCGCTGATGAGGCGCTCCAGGAACTGCTGGTAGGACCAGGCTTCCTTTTCCGCAACCGGAATCAGCTCGGGTAGGATGCGCAAAATGGTGCTCAGGCCAAGGCGCTTGAGCATGGGGTCAAGGTTCATCGGAATATTCAGGATGAGGGTGAATCGAGAGGTCAGAATTGGAGCTGTTTAGACATCGCTGTCGTACGAATCGCGGGAGATTGGGCCAGGTCGATGAGGTACTCGCTGCCAAAACAGCGTTCTTCAGTGACCAAGGCAATGGCGGCCAACAAGTCGGCTCGTCCAATCTTTTCGTAGAGCTGATAGATCGCTTCCACCTCGGGTTCCCAGGTCAACGGACGACGATGAACCAGTTCGGTCAGATAGGGTTCCATGATGGGGTCGAGGTCCAATAGCATCTGCCGTTGAGCAAAGGGTTTGCCCCGTTTGAATTGGAAGAGTTGCTGAGCATGGGAACTGAGGACACTCGACTTGCCGTTCTCGGGAAATCTGGGATGGTCAGCCAGGTGTTTGTCGCCTTGGTAGATGGCGATCTGCTTCTCTTGCAGGTGTAGCGTCACCGTCTGGCCGATACTCTCGGCGGGCACCGAATATTCCAGCCCCTTGTAATGCACCCGAGCAGTGGGACGCACCACAACGCTAACTTTGAAGGCATAGGTCTCGGCTTGATGAGTACAAAGTTTGAGCGATTCTTTGACCCACCTCGCTTGAGGAATTTCGCTGGTGGCAGCGCAGACCCGCTCATGGTTGACGTAGGTGATCCAGTCTGACAGTTGTGCTATCAAGTCGGCTCGGTCTTTGAAGCTGCGGCCACTGAAAAAATTGCCTTTGACAAATCCCACCAGGTTTTCCACCGACCCTTTCTGCTGAGGTCGATAAGGCCAGCAGGCTAAGGGAATTAGCCCACTGTCCATGCAGACCTGCATAAACGGCTCGGTCCAATGGACTTTGACATTGCCATCTTCGAGGACCTCCCTCGACTTCACCGCGCTGCGCATGTTGTCGAACACGCCCATCAGTGGCACACCGCCAAAGCGTTCGAAGGCTCGCAATAAGCAGCGCACCACCGTCTCCTGCTGCTCATTGGCCACCACCTGAACATCCACATACCGGGAATACTTCAGCCGAGACGCGAAGAATTTGACGACTTCTACTTTTCCATCGGCATACCTCACTCGTCGCTGGCCAAAGTCATGTTGCGAAAACTCGCCTGGCAATCCCTCGAATCTGACTATCGGCTTGGGCGCTTCCTTCGGGCGAACTTTCCGTAAATAGTCATACACCGTTGATTCCCCAACTCGGCATCCTTTGGCCCGTAAGCGCTGAATCACTTCTTGCCCTTTCATTGGACCGTCAGCTGGGTCACGCTCTTCCGCTAACCAGGACAGAATATCCGCTTTGTAAGGCTCCAGCTGACTGGGTCTCCCGACTTTTCGGCGTTTGCGAAAACTCGCTTCATCACTGCTCTCTGGCTCTGGCTCCTTCTCAATTCGGCGAATACTTCGTTCGCTGATTCCGGTGACCTGCTTCACCGTTGCTGCTGGCACCTTGGCCTTTCTCAAGCTTTTCACCATATATCGCTCCTGGGCGCTGTACATTCGCCACCTTCATGCTCCCTGCTTTCTCATCTTGAGATTGCAAGGCATATTGGGGGTCACTTCTCAGCGGCCAGAATTTCCGGAATCGCTACGGCCAGAGTTTCCGGAATTCACACCACCATCTTGACCCTCTAAACTTGCCCACACTCTCCAACAGCTGTTAGCCACTGCCGTCATATCCCCCCGCATCGCCGCACCATACCCACCACATTCTTGAAGCAGTGCAATCGCCGCCTTGTCCTGATTTACAGGGCTAAAGTCTGCCAAATTCAAATCCTCTGCCAACACATCCCAGGTCGTGGAGAGAAACTGATACCGGCCAGCCGCATCAGAGGTTCTCCCTGTGCCATCATTGATCGGAATATCTACCCGAGGATGGTCAGCAAAGCTCGTGAACTGCCCTCCCCCAAACATGATGTCGTAACGCTCATGGGTGCCTTCAGCCCAGGCAATCGTACTTAATGTCGCTTCCAAAGCAGAGCCAGTCGCCGTTGGCGTCACAGATACGACGCTACCCGCTCCAATCAAGCTGGGCAGGGCCGGTGGACTGACTTCACCTGTGAAACACCGCAAGGGCTGGTTCGCACAATCTCGCCGAAATTGATTCAAGTCGCGCAGATAATAACGGGCCTCAGTAATGCTGCTCTTCAACAAGGCTGCATTACCTGCGATGAAGAAACAGAGCCCGCAGTAGAGATAGAAGACCCCATGACGACGCAGGATAAACCAAGCCAAAGCGTAGGTCGTGTATCGACGTAATCGACGGGTTTCCTCATACCCCTTGAGGACAGTGCGCTCGATCTGCTCCAACCGGTGGAGTATCTCTGCCTGTACTTTGGCTTGCGCCTTCTCCTCTTCAGTCCTCGATGGAGTCGGGGAGGATCGTTTCGATTTTTCGGTTTGTGTCGTCATTACGATGACCAGTCAAAGGGGCTGAAGTGGCTTCTGAAGTTGCCCGTGATTCAGGCTGAGCAGTGAGTGGTTCAAAGGCCTCACCCACGCGCAGGATGCTGTAACAGGTGAAGACCGTGACCACGAAGTAGGAGGCAATTTCGATGGGTTTCATTGGCAAAACCAGAAATATACAAAACGGTGGTTTTGGCGGGTTCCGTACCAAAAACACCCTGGCGTACCACGCAATCAATAGCGTTTCAGCCGTTGGTTGGTACAGAATTCACCGGGTTGGTACGCCAGGTTGGTACGCTGTCATCAAGCGTCATCAATGGCAGCAGATTCCTGATAGAAATGCTCTAAAACCGCTTGAGTGATCTGCCCCTTACCCGCTTCACCAAGCGCCTTTAACAATTCCCACTTAGGCCCCGCTCTTCGAGCAGTCCACCCAGGAAACTCACGGGTGAAGGCACTCGGGGATAGTGGTGCGGCAGTGATGTCTTCCCAGCGCTCACTGATGAACAGGCAAAACTGCTTGGGAAGGTCCTCAGTCTCCTCAACCGCTCCAGAGAGCCCAGGAATCCAAGGGTCATCCGTGAAGGGTACATCCACCAATTCAGTGCAGTCCGGCACTCGAATCACATGGTTACCAACTGCATAATCACTACCGCAGGACGAAGCAATCGCAGTCTTAATATCGATGAC
>CALLPZ010000477.1 GCA_938015405.1 uncultured Pseudanabaenaceae cyanobacterium | reverse complement strand
GCAAAAACGATTATTTATGCACCGGACAGTCAGCTGCGGTACATGCCATTGGCGGCTCTCCATGATGGTGAGCGATGGCTGGTGGAACGCTTCGAAATCAATCACATTACCGCTCGCTCCCTAACGGACTTGAGCCGCAGGCCCGAAGGGAAGCCTAGTCTCTTAGCTGCAGCTTTTGTCCAAGGCAATTACAGCTTGTCGGTGGGACAGCGTAGCATTGCCTTTAGCGGCTTGCCCTTTGCTGGGGTGGAGGTCAATGCCTTGGCCTCGATTGTTTCGACAACGGATGTGTTTGAGGATCAGGACTTCACCCCCGATGCTCTCGTCCCGGCCATGGATGACTACGACATTATTCATCTCGCTACCCATGCGAGTTTGGTGAGTGGCAAGCCAGAGGACTCGTTTATTGTCTTTGGCAATGGCGAGCCGGTGACCCTGCGCGATATTGAAAGCTGGTCCTTACCCAACGTAGATCTGGTGGTGTTAAGTGCCTGTGAAACGGCTTTAGGAGAAGCCTTGGGTGATGGCACAGAGGTGCTGGGCCTGGGCTACCAAATTCAGCGTACGGGAGCACGGGCGGCGATCGCCTCGCTGTGGCAGGTCAATGATGGGGGCACCCAGCAGCTCATGGAGCAGTTCTATCAGCAACTTAATCATGCCGGTATCTCTAAAGCGGCAGCTCTGCGTCAGGCTCAGTTGGCCCTAATCCAGGGAACGGCGCAGTCTCAGTCAGCATCGGAGCGTGGGTTTAACTTTGTTGCGCCCGAGCCTGCGACAGAGACTGCTGTATCCTCGCCGCTTAACCATCCTTACTATTGGGCGCCGTTTATCTTGATTGGCAACGGCCTGTAGGTGAGACTTGTATTAGCGCTGACTCTCCGTTGCGTTGATCAACTTCGACTGTAATCTCGGCATTCCGCCAGGGTGGCCCATGACTTCGATTAACCAATACTGTCCTCGCTCGGGCAAGCCTGTCCAGAGCGACTCGCTGACTCAATATCGCGGTGTGACCGTGGGCTTTTGCAATAGGGGCTGTCGCGATGACTTCGCTGCCAATATCGAACAGCGGCCCAGCGATCGCCAGTACTTCGACGTGTTGATCAAAGAACAAGACATCGCTGCGGATGCCCTGCCCCAGGATGTGACGAGTTAAACCCACCCCATCCTGAAGCATCGCTGCGACCGTTGCTACCCTTGGGGCTCATTCACCAACAGGGCCACTGGAAATTTAGTTAGTACATCTCGAAGCCACAGCGTATCCTCCTCGGCCTCGATGCGATCGCCCGTGAGCAGATCTCGCCAGACCCGTTTGCTCTCCAGCGGGGGTTGAATGCGCGTTTCATACCAAACTTGCTCGCCAAAGGCAAACTCTCCTGGGCTGACCAAGGCTGTGGTTAAGCGCGGTGCAATGGCAATTAGACGCTGCTCACCGAGGCTACGTTCAAAGGCAACGACATGGCTTTTGAGACTGCCGGATACCTTGAGCGATCGATATTGGCCCCGCTGGAACAAGGCCTGGTATTCCCGCCTGGCTTGGAGCAACTTGCGAATCAGATATAGCTTGATGCGCCCATCATGGCGACTGTCGAGTAAGCCTTGGATAAGACCCGCCTGCTCAAAGGCCTCTTTCTCTTCGAGTTCCTTCAGCAACTGTAGCCGTTGGCTAAAGTCCACGGGGCGACGGTTGTCGGGATCGACCAGGCTAAAATCCCATAGCTCCGTACCTTGATAAATATCTGGAACCCCCGGCACCGTGAATTTGAGCAAGGTCTGGGAGAGGGAATTGAGGAGTCCGTAATGTTGGATTTTGTGGGCAAAGGGAATAAAGGAGGCCAGGAATCCACTGTCAGCCTCATGATCCAAAGCATGATCCACAAATTCCATCAGGCCGTTTTCATAGATCTCATTGGATTTGATCCAAGCTGTGTTGACCTTGGCTTCGCGGATGGCTTTGATTAGATACTCTTTGATACGCCCCTTCACGCCTGCGAGGGCTTGAGGATCGACGACACCTGCGTCATCCAGAAAGGGAAACACACCAATGAGGGTTTGGTAGAAGAAGTACTCATCGTTCGGTTGGGGAATCAGGCGGCCATCATCCTGACTTGCGCGATGGTTGCGGTTGAGATGACGCCATTCACTCACCTTCTCTCGCCACTCTTCCGCCATTTCGGAAATCACATTGATGCGAGCACGGGTGTCCTCGCCTCGCTTGGTGTCATGGGTGGCGGTGGCATTCATGGTGTGGGGCCACTGCGCTGCCAGCTCTTGGTTAAAGCGGTGGAATTTCTCCACGGTCAGGCCGAAGTGAGCGAGAGATGCACCGACTTCATTCAGAGAGATGAGGCGATTGTAGATGTAGAACACTGTATCTTCCACGCCCTTGGCCATCAGCGGACCAGTATACTGTTGTAGGCGCATTAAGAAGTGGAGCCAGGCACTGCGATCCTCCTCACTGAGGGAATCGTCGAATTTGAGCAGTAGGAATCGCTCAATAAACTCCAGCTCATTGAAGAAGTCGGGGATGTTGCGTTTGGCTTGGCGGATGACAGCTTTGATGCGCTCCTGATCAGTTGCTCTGGCACCATCACCGTTGATATAGGTGCGATATACCGGAAACAGCACCAGGATTTCTTCCAGGGCTTCCTGGAGGCCAAACATGGTGAAGTCACTGGCGTAGCGATAGCGCCCGGAGATCTGCTTGAGCATGCGGGCCAGGTTGTCGATATCTCCGGCTAGGTGCTTATCGACGATAAAGCGTTTGTTCTTATCGATTAGCTCCGCCTGGTCAAGCTGGCGGCCAATAAAGCGACGATAGGTTTCGCTCAGGTCTTCCTCACTGCTCTGGTTGCAAAGGAGGCCATTGACCTGGTTCATAAAGTCATAGCCCGTGGTGCCCTGGATCGGCCAGTTGAGCGGTAAGGCCTCATCGGTTTCGAGGATCTTTTCCACCACGAGGTAGATCTCGGGGGCTTCTTGGCGCAGGCGATCTAAATAGGCCGTGGGGTCATAGAGACCGTCGATGTGGTCAATGCGTAGCCCGGTGATCTTGCCAGCCTTGACCAGGGAGAGCGTGTATTCATGGACGGCTTGGAAGACGGCCTCATCTTCGACGCGCAGGCAGATCAGTTCGTTGACCGTGAAAAAGCGGCGATAGTTTAATTCTTCGTTGCCCACTTTCCAATATGCTAGGCGGAAGAATTGTTCGCCGAGGAGTTC
>CALLPZ010000476.1 GCA_938015405.1 uncultured Pseudanabaenaceae cyanobacterium | reverse complement strand
CATAGATAGAAAAGGGATCCCAAGGATGAAAGGAGATCAACGCGAGAGCTTAGAGCGCGCCCTATGGCGGCAGCAGCAGAGGCCCATGGGTCCATGCTGCAACTGGCCTCAAAAAGGCCAACTCGTTGAACGATGGACTGAACCTGTACCGACATTGCCATCGCAAGCATTAGCTTCCAAGCTGATGTAACGAGGCCAAGGTTAGATCGCCCAACGCCGCCCTGTGATCACTCCAGCCAGCTCAAAGTTGGCAAAGTGATCACAGGGCGGCGTCGAGTCTTGAGGCAGAACTTTGTGCCAAACAGAGGCGTGAATGGAGACAAGCCCACGAAGCTATCTGCCACTGCCCCCTCGTAGTGGCCTAACCCAAGCAGCCATAGGCGCAAGAATTACAAGACTGTCACCCTCAGACCAGAGCCAAATCTGAGCCTAGGTTTTCCAACCTGATGGCAACAAGGTCACCAGTCATTGGCACGGCTGAGTCAGATCAAAATTGGCAGAACTGAAAATATTTGCAGTTCCATCTGTTATCATTCTCGATTGCTCTCCACCCACGACAAAAGCCCAGACGTTGGAAGCCTTGATATAGAGTCGTTTCCTCTGCTCACCGCTATCCGCATCCATTAGCTAGCCTGTCGCCCAGCAGATCAGCCGATGGCAATGACAGGCTGTATTTAGCCAGATCAGGCAAAGCCCGATCAAACCAGCCAAGATCAAATTTGAACCTTCAATGTCATGCCGAGCTATAAGCTCATCGGCATCGTGAGCAATGAAATCCAGGCAAGATCTGACGCTCACCTAGATTCGACGCCAAGGCTCAAGCATTGCCACAACCGGCGCTACGCCGCATGAGGCTCCTGACTGAGTTGAGAGGCAACTCGCTTTGCCCAGCGTGCGGCAACGGTCCGTGGAGCCTTGGGAGGATGACCCACAGCTAAGCGTGTGAGCTCACGCAAATGATTATTGGTGGGAGGACGACGCTTCAAAATACCAGCGGCGACTAAACGACTTTGGAAGTGCATAAAAGAGTGCCACTCCCACTCCAAGATGTCTGTATTGCTGACAGGAAGTTGTTCTGCCAAACCGCGAAGATAGTCTAGTTTGTTCGACATGTTGTTTCTCCTATCCGTAGCAAGCGCGATGAGTACATTGGCATCGAGCCGTCATGAGTTGCGTGCAAGTTGCGACTGACTCACGACAGCAGGAGCATTTAAGAACCCGACGAACATAGTGTAACTATTTGTTTCTTTTGTTTGACACAGAAACAGATTTGCAATCTAAATCGATCTCATCAGCATTGCCATGCTCGCATTCCTACGGATGCTGGGTCGTCCAATCCCCCAACGCTAGATTTTGGCGGACTCAGATCTCAAGATCTCAGGTTGAGCTTCATCCATGGGATCAGCGATGCTCACGCTGACCCGCTTTCATGACAACGTGAAGCTTCGCTCTGCCATCACGATCGCCACGGCTAAGTTGGCCTGGGTCCATAGCAGGGGCGTTGAGTCATTGGGAACATACTGCCCAGCCTCGGAGTAATACAGCTCTGGGCATTTATGGGCACCCACCGGGCAATCTGCTGCGGTGACCTGGCCCAGGGCACGGCCCAAATATTCCAATTGCTTGGCCAGATCTTCTGCAGCACCAGATACCTGGTAGCGCTGGCCATAGATCACCGAAACAATCGGATCAAAAATGCACCACTGGGCCTCGCCACCTGGGGTCAGCAAGGCATCGCGCCAGCTGGAATCATCGCTGACATCTGCGGTGCGATCGCCTTCGTCTGCTTTGGACTTGTAATCCGGTGCCCAAAACGAATCATTCAAATAGCGCTTAATGCCATAGTCTCCCTGGAGATGATCGGCGACATTATCCAAGATCTGTTGGGCCATGGCGGGTTGAACCACCTTGAGCGGGTAGATCAAAAACAACAGCGCGCCATCGTAACGGCGGTGCAGTGGCTCCGGTTGGTTGCATTCCAGGGGCAAAATTTTCGCCAGGGCATCGTGGCCCTTTTGGATCAATCGGACAATCTGCACCCGATCAAAAATTGAAGCAAAATTAGCTGAACTGAAAATATTTGCAGTTTGGTCTGTTAATATTCTGAGTTGCTCTAAACCGGCTACCACTGCCCCGATGCTGGAAGCCTCTATTTTTCGGGCTTCTTCCCAATGTCCGCTGTCTGCATCGGCCCAATAGCGAATCACATCGAAGTAAGCGACAAAGCGCCCCAGCATTTCCGTGGCGGATTCATCCACCCTAATGGCACCAGCTAGGGCCAGCTTGGAGTAGAGCCAGAGGAAATATCCCAGGGCATCGTTTTGGGCATGGGCCCATTTTTGATCAATCTCACAAAGATCTTGGCCGTTGAAGCGAATGTGAGGCCGATTCATAGGCTCGTTGGCATCAGCCTGGCCCGCAATGATGGCATCGAAGCGATCGCGATGGCGCTGGAAATAATCCATCAGCGTGGTCACCGTCTTGACCGCTGCCGCTGACGGTCCGGCTGTGCTGCCAGTCCCCTCTGTTTTCCCCCGATCTGCCTCTCCCATCACCCAATGGGCATGGGCCACATGAATGTTATCTCGCACCCAAATGCTGTCGTAGCCCGTGTATTCCGTTTCCCCACTGACAGCGGCAGCAGGAAACAGGCCATTCTCCAGGGTGGAGAATTCGAGGCTGCCCCAGTCCTGGAGCTGCTGGCGGATCTGAGCCAAGGTTTGCTGGCGCTCAGACGGGCTGGCATCGCTCCGCAGCAAGGCTTGAATGGGCGATCGCAGCTGCTCATTATGGATCTGAGGCTGGGATAGGGAAGGAAGCTGAACCATAAGAAGTTAGGCAATCTGGATCGCTTCCATTGTCCCTAGCCTGCCAGATCAAACCCAGGCTCCTAGGGAAGATCTCAACAGATCTACATCATGGTTTAGACCGACTCTCTTCCTATTGGGCATCTGCTCAGTCCTCAAACTCCTAGCTGCCCTAGGGCATCACCTTCGACAAGGTTGGAAACATCGTTGCCAATGAAAATCCTGATGGCTCACCCGATTCCAACTCATTAGGACTCTCTTCCTCGGGCTGGCTATCTATGCCTCCGGTGACATTGGCTTGGACTTTCACCGGCAAGTAGAGCAGCGAGGTGGGGTCGGTCAAAACGAAATCGGCCCGAACACTGCGCAGTGCTTCCGCCGTATTGAAGCCCCAACTCACCCCCACCGATTGAAGGCCAACTTTTTTGGCGGCTTGAACATCTCGGACTTCGTCGCCTACGTAGAAAGTTTGTGACAAATCGAGACCTTGCTGCTGGACCATCTTGCGCAGCACTCGCGCCTTGCCAAACAGAGAAATACCGTACTGAGCAAACTCAAATACATCATTGAGTTGATTATTATCCAAGAAAATA
>CALLPZ010000475.1 GCA_938015405.1 uncultured Pseudanabaenaceae cyanobacterium | reverse complement strand
GGGTGACGACAGTAGAAAAGACATCTACGAAGATAGGTATATCGAGAGAGAAACATTAAATCACTGACAAAAGATGGTCGAGCATCCCTCCCATGCAAACCTCATTGTCATACCCAAGATATCCTCTCTGATTTGTTCGTTTTTCCTTTTCACCTGCAATTCAACTCTAGGATTCCTTTCATGCAAAGTCGCAAAGCTCAAGCTCAAGCCATTCGTCAAGCTGCTGCAGAACTAGCAGCCCAACGCCCAGACGTGGACCATCAAAGTAATGGTGAAGAGCTGAAATATCGTAAGTCAGAAGCTGTCGCCCCTGGTAGCGATAAAAACAAGAACGTTCCGAGCCACATTGCCAACTACACCAAGGGCTTGCCCCATGATGAAAATGGCCTGTTGGTCCGTGCCGCAGACTATCAGCAATTTGTGCGTGGCATTGATTCCGGTGACATTCGCGATTTCCGCGACACTCCCCTAGGCCCCGAAGAGCAGGATGCCAATGGCAAGCCTGCCTGGAAATCACAGATTGCCCAAGACGGTAACTGCGAAAATCCTGGCCCTGTGTCCGTGCGAGCCTGGGAAAGTGCCGGTGCGGGTCATACCTTTGACCTAGAAGGCCCCGATGCTCAAGCGGTGACTATGCCACCTGCTCCCACCCTAGATAGCCCTGAACTGGCCACCGAGATGCTGGAGGTTTACTCCATGGCCCTGGTGCGTGATGTGCCCTTCGCTCAGTTCAAGCAAAAGACCGAAGTGCAAGATGCCATCACCCGCCTGAATGATTCTGCCTGGATTGAGCAGTCCGGCGATCGCCCCCTCTCCCTGGAGGAGCAAAGCCGTTTACGCGCCAAGCCCCTGACCCAGGACACTGTGTTTCGCGGCATTACCCGTGGCGATGATGTCGGCCCCTACCTGTCCCAATTCCTGCTCATTGGCAATACCGGCATCGGCAATGCCCAAAGCGTGACCGATGGTCAGATTGCCTACGGTGCCATGCGCATGGACCAGCGTGTCCGCGTCGCCGAGCGCTGCAAGGACTATATGACCACCTGGGAAGCCTGGCTGGATGTGCAAAATGGTGCCGACCTGCGCGGTTTCGAGAGCTACGACACCCTGACTGAGCCCTACCGCTTTATCACCACCCCTCGGGACCTAGCCACCTATGTTCACTACGATGCGCTGTACCAGGCTTACCTCAATGCCTGCGTGATTCTGTTGGGCATGGGAGCTCCCTTTGATCCCGGTCTGCCCTTCCAGGCCGAAGATCAGTTTGATAAGCAACAGGGCTTCGCCCACTTTGGTGGTCCCCACATCCTCACCCTGGTGACGGAAGTGGCTACCCGTGCCCTCAAGGCCGTGCGCTACCAAAAGTTCAATGTGCACCGCCGCACCCGTCCCGAAGCCCTGGGCGGTTTGCTCAACCGTTACTTCAATGGTGAGACCCAGGAATTGGAAGGGATGCAGCCCCTAGCCGAGGCCTTCACCTCTCGTTTCCGCCACGAGATTGCCCAGCACAATGAGGCTCAGAACCGTAACCATAGCGATCGCCACCAAGACGATAACAAAGGCTTTAACGCCTCCTATCTCTTGCCCATGGCCTTTGCAGAAGGCTCACCCATGCACCCCGCCTATGGGGCTGGCCATGGCACCGTTGCGGGTGCCTGTGTCACGATTTTGAAGGCCTTCTTTGACCATGGCTATGAACTGCCGCTGACGGAAACGTCTAACTGCAAGGAACTTCCTGTGGCTTATCAGTCGTCGGTGGAGGGCGATCGCTTGGAGCCTGTCTTCCTGGAGGCTCCGCTCACAGTGGAAGGTGAGCTGAACAAGCTGGCCTCTAACATTGCCATCGGTCGCAACTGGGGTGGCGTTCACTACTTCAGCGACTACATCGAATCGATTCGCCTGGGTGAGCAAATTGCTATCGGCATCTTGCAGGAGCAAAAGTTGACCTACGGTGAGAACTTCTCGATGACGGTGCCCCTGTTTGATGGAGGTTGCATCCGCATCTAGCCCTTGGGGGTTCCAAATTTCCTCAGGACATGGGAAATATCATTCCAGCCATTGACATAGATCCTCTGCTGGGACCAGGGGCTCTCTGAAATCTGACTTGATCGCGGTAGTTTGTGCTGAGCTACCGCGATTTTTTATCGTCTAAGGTTTGCTGCATTGTGATGTCGTTGCTGTGGCGACTTTTAGAGAAATGTTTGAGCCTAGGCAGCTTGCAGACCTCGCTCACTGCCCCGGTAGAAGCCCAACTGGTTGGTCTCCAATCTGCCTGTGCCGCGATAGGCCAAAACCATCGCCCGCTCAAGCCGTCCGCTACCGCGATAGGCCAGGATGCTAATTGAATCTAGTGCGGATGCAACTGTGGAGAACGTCTTTTCAAGCAGGAGAGAAACGGTCGTGAAAGTGAGGGAAGAAATCGCCATGGTTTTGTCCTGGGTAAATGCGTTGGCTGTGTGCCTGACATCTCTAACGATGCGGTCTCAGCGGAAGGCAGCCTGGCCCAGAAGTGGCGATAAATAAATTGCGCTGCCCGTAGAAAGTTGATGCTTGGATCCAGGCCCAAAGCACTAGACCATCTCTAGGCGGTTTTCGAGCTTGGTTGAGAGTGAACGGCTTTGCCAATGATGGTTTTGCCGGTGGGGTGACACCTCGCCAACTGGCGTATCTTCCCCAACAACAGCGGTTATTTGGACAATATCAATCAAAAAGCAGAGAGCCCACTGGCTCTCTGCTTTAGATCGAAAAAGGTTGTTGGAAACCTGCGTTAGCCGGCTTGGTGGTCTCAAAAATCCCAAGCCAGAGGGGAAGCGACTTGCTCAACGCTCGGTTCTGTCGCCTTCAGAATTTGATAGCTTGCCAAGGCGATTCCAAAACTGCCCAAGCTCAGAATTCCGAGGCTGAGGACCAAAATTCCGAATAAATCACGCCATTCTCTCCCAATCTGTCGGACTCCT
>CALLPZ010000474.1 GCA_938015405.1 uncultured Pseudanabaenaceae cyanobacterium | reverse complement strand
TTTGAAGACAAAGCCGCCAGCTTCATCACCCTAGAGCTCAAAACCGACCAAGCCCTCAAGCCCTACCCCCACCAAAGCGAAGCCCTCCAAGCCTGGAAAGAAGCCGATCGCCAGGGCGTGGTTGTTTTACCCACGGGCTCTGGCAAATCATTTTTGGCATTGCTAGCGATCGCTTCCACCCCTCGCCAAACCCTCGTCATCGTGCCCACCCTGGACCTTATGCACCAGTGGTACGCACAACTGGAAAAATCATTTCCCGGCACAGAGGTCGGGCTCTTGGGCGGCGGCAGTCGCGATCGCACCCCCATCCTCGTCTCCACCTATGACAGCGCCGCCATCAACGCCGAAACCCTCGGTAGCCAATATGGCCTTGTCATCTTCGACGAATGCCACCATCTGCCCAGCGACTTCAACCGCGTCATCGCCGAATACAGTCTTGCCCCCTACCGACTCGGCCTCAGCGCCACCCCGGAACGCAGTGATGGTCGCCACGAAGATCTGAATCAGCTCATCGGCCCTGAAGTTTACCGCCGCAGCGCCGAACAGCTATCTGGCAACACCCTCGCCGACTACGAGGTCCGACAAATCAAAGTCAAACTGACCGACGAAGAGCGCGATCGCTACAAGCAGCTCATCGACCAGCGCAACAGCTTTATGCGCAGCGCCAACATCTCCTTCGGTGGCTTGGGTGGTTGGCAACGCTTTATCCAGGTCTGCTCAAAATCTGCTGAGGGACGCCAAGCCATGTTGGCTCACCATCAGGCGAAGGCGATCGCCCTGGGTAATGAAGCCAAAATCACCCTGCTGGAAGACCTTCTAACCGAACATCACGGCGACAAAATCCTCATCTTCACCAACGACAACGCCACCGTCTACCGCATCTCCGAAAGCTTCCTCATCCCCGCCATCACCCACAAAACTCCTGTCAAAGAGCGCCACGACATCCTGACAAAATTCCGCGCCAGCGACTACAAAACCCTCGTCGTCGCCAACGTCCTCGACGAAGGCGTCGATGTCCCCGACGCCAGCATCGCCATCTTCCTCGCTGGCACCGGCTCCACCCGCCAATTTATCCAACGCCTAGGCCGCATCCTCCGCAAAGGCGCCAAACCCGGCAAACAGGCCATCCTCTACGAAGTCATTGCCGAAGATACCGTCGAAGAAGGCGTCTCCCAGCGGCGCAGAAACACCTTCAAACGCAAACCCAAACCCCAGGCCCAGCTTGAACTCCTGTCCAATGGCAAGTCAAAGAGCAACAACGAACCTGCCAGCGAACCAACCAGCAAACCGACCACAGTCTCACCCTACGAGATTCGACCCACCACACCGCTTCGGGCAGCAGAATTACAGGATGACGATGACTGGGATTGAAGAGGCCCCACCACAGGCCAACCGTTCCTCCCCTTTAGGAAAGTGGAGGAACGGTTGGCCTGTGGTGCATTAGTTGTGCATCAAAGGATGACGAGAGCCTCCCGCAACAATGCCAGATCGTCAGAATCACACTGACCTCAAACAGTGAAGCAATCTAGCCCCCCTGCGCAGGAAGAATAGCCTCTAGATCGAAAGCGCTTCGTGCTCCTTGAGCGGCCCAAAAACCAGTGCGTGGGCTGGCTCCAAGGCAGTCAGAGTGGTTTCTCACTGCCCAGCTCAGCTGCCCCTCTTCAGCCAAAGCCCAACAAACCAGCGCACAGCGCAGTCCCCTTGCAACTCAGGTAATAACTTCATCCAAGATTTTCTTTTTACAAATAAACCCCGAGATTGTACGGATTACACCTCCCAACCCACGGGGAACTTAAAACACCCCATGGATCGCGATCGCCATGTTCCCCCGCGACACCCTCCGCCGCCCCACCCTCCAAGACCTCCAAACCCATCAACCCCTCTGGCTCAGCGCCACCGGTTGGGGCCTCGCCCACGGATGCCTCGGTGCCCTCCTCCTCGACTTCAACGCCTCCCCCGCAATTTGGCTCCTCCTCGTCGCCAGTAGTCTCCTCCCCTTCTACCCCCGCTGGGTCATTCCCACCCCCCTCAGAACCTGGGCACCAGCCCTAACGCTCGCCATCACCCTCATCGGCATCTCCCTGCCAGCCTGGGCCCTCTTCCTCATGGCTATCCCCATGAGCATTCTTTTCGTCAGCCTCACCCTCACCGGCAACCAACCCGTCAAAACCTCCCTGATCAACAGCCTCGCAGTCTACGGCTGCTCCACCCTCTTCATCAGCCTCATTGCGCTGCTCCTAGGCATGAGCCAGGGCGATCGCTTCACCCTCCTCACAGCCCTTATCCCCCTAGGCATCGCCGCAATCACCCTCCCCCTCTGCGCTCCCCCCCTCAGCAAATTCAGCCGTTCCATCCACAACCAGAACAACCAAATTCAACTCTGGCCCATCTGGCTCTGTGGCAGCATGGCTCTAATCTGCCTCGTCACCGGAGCCTGGGCCATCCAATCTCCCTGGGCGATCGCCCTCGTCGGAGCCGAAATCACACCACCCATGCCTTAAATTATGCGAGCCTAGAAAAATAAAACAGCACCATGGCAGGCTACATATTCATCATCTAGTGGATCCATCCATTCAGATGGAAAATCTCTAGGATGGATTGCAACCCCAGACTCTGGAATGTCCAGCTCTCTGCGCCCTGAAGCAAAACTGCTCTGTCCTCCCCCATTGCATCTCTGACATGTCCAGCGCCCCCTCTAAACTTCGCTTCTACCTCGACACCGCCGACAGACAGCAGTGGCAAACCTGGCTCCCCAGTGGAATCTTCTACGGCGTCACCAGCAATCCCCTCCTCCTGGAACGGGCCAACCAGCCCTGCACCCTAGCCAACCTCACAGACTTGGCACATCAGGCCTTTGACCTAGGCATGAAAGAAGTGCAAATCCAAACCTGGGGCAATAGCATCAGCGAACTCGTTGAACGGGGCCAAGCGATCGCAGCCATCGATCCTCGCATGGTTGTCAAAGTCCCCGTCACCCAAACCGGCACATCCGCCGCCGCCCAACTCATCGCCCAAGACATCCCCGTCACCCTGACAGCACTCTACGCTGTCCACCAAGCCCTCATCGGCGCATCCCTCGGCGCCCATTACGTTGCCCCTTACCTCGGCCGTATCAACGACATGGGGCAAAATGGCCGCGAAACCCTGGCCACCATGCAACGTTCCCTCACAGGCGTAGAGAGCCAAACCCGTATCCTCGCGGCCAGCATCCGCACCATCGGCGACATCCCCTTCCTCGCCAGCCGTGGCCTCAATACCTTTACATTTTCGACCCAGATTGCCGAAGAATTCTTCAACGTCGAAGCCACCAAGCAGGCCACTCAAGACTTTGAGCGTGCTGCCACCGCCTTAACCGCTTCAGTCTAGACAGTCTCTAGACCGGGACTATGGACATTTAAAATCTCAAAAGCTGACAAAAGGCCCCAACCAGAACCTCGGGGGGAAATATCCTGGTCAGAGCCTCAATTCTGATTCAGTCCATCTTGTCCTGGCACAATGCCAGTCCAAGCCCGCAGACTTAACCAGTCAACAACTCCTAGAAACAATCGAGACCCATACTTCCCGGTCGCTTCTTGACGCTGTCTTTCATGATCTACCCAGCAAGTCCAGCATTGGATTAATACAATTCAGCAGCTTTTCTTCGGTCAGAGTCCAAGAGCCTCACCCGCCAAAGGGCTTAGAACCTGACATCCAAGCTCAAATTAGGATATAAAGCGTTCAAACCTGTTGTGCTCCCTCAACGACTAGCGTGAATGACTCTGGCTCAGCCTCCCACCTCCCGTCCAGCAAACCGAAAACGGCCATGACCCAGCGACGTTGGGTCTTTTTTGTAGCGGCGATCGCGCTTATGGTCATCGCCTGGTCTCAAGTTATCTCCGCCCGCGAGGGGCTAGTCATCCGCTCCTTTACCCACGAGTCAGTCCCCCTCACCTACCTTGCTCCCAAGACAGCCCAACGCAGTGCCCCCGGTGTCCTGGTGGCCCACGGATTTGCCGGTTCTAGGCAATTAATGCTGGGTTATGGCTACAGCCTGGCCCACAGTGGCTACGCCGTTATGTTGATGGACTTTGACGGCCATGGCCGCAACAGTTATCCCTTTGAACGCAACGATCTCGAAAACAATCTCAAAACCGCCTGGGACGCCCTCAAGGAGCAACCTGAATGGGACGCTAAACGTCTCGCCAGCGTGGGCCACTCCCTCGGCAGCTTTGCCACCCTGGGGGCTGCGGTCAAAAATCCCGCTAGCTTTGCGGCCACGGTAGCGATCGCCCCCGTCCCCGCCCCCGTCAACTTCCGCTTTCCCCGCAACCTCCAAGTGCAAGTCGGAGAATGGGAAACGGAGCCAATCAAAACCAACGCAGGCAAAATCATGCGCGCAGCGGGGAGTGAGAGCAATATCCCCTCTGTGGACCGTCGCCCGCCGGTCAATGACAGCAGCGTTGGCAAACTCCTAGGCAATGCCCGGGCAGAGCTCAGCCGCGCTGCTGCTGCCAAAACCGACCAGCTCGCCCTTGCAGAGGCCCTGACCCAAGGCACCGCTCGCCAACGCGTGGACATTCCGAAAGCGGAACATATCGCCATTCTTTTTAGCGATCGCAGCCACCAAAGCACCATCGATTGGTTTAACCACACCTTCGAGATGCAGGTCGAAAGCAAGACTTCCAATGAACCTGAAAACGCCTCTGAGACTCCCCCCGCCTACAAAGACCGCCGCCTAGCTTGGTTTGGCATCCACTTGATCGGCGGCATCATCGCCCTGATGGCGATCGCTCCCACCCTAAACATGGCTCAGCCTAGTCGCCTCTCCATCCCCCTCTGGCGCAAGCTCCTCGGCCTCACCCTTGCCCCCATCGCCGCCGCCCTAGGCCTCCAACAGCTCAACGAAGTCGTTGAAATTCAGACCCTCGGCGGCATCCAAGTCGGCAGCGCCGTTGCCCTGTGGCTCATGATTGCAGGACTAGTCTGGCTCAGCGCTCAGGGTCGCTTGCCCAAACCCACCCTCCCCAGTCTCGCGAGGGGAGGCGTAATCTTTGCCGGTCTCTGGTTTGCCTTTGGGGCGATCGCCCATCTCACCTGGCAACCCTGGCTCCTGATTTTCACCCGTGTCCCACTCTGGCTGCTGTTTTCCATTGCCAGCTTCCCCTGGTTTATGGCAGCGGGCTTGAGCCAACATCAACGCAGCTGGACTCGACGCCTGTTTTGGTGGTTTATCCAAAGCTTTGTCCTGGTCGCAGGATTTAGCTACGTTGCCTACGAAATCTCAGAGATCGGCTTCATCGTTATGCTGCTGCCCTTCTTCCCACTCCTTATGGGCATGTTCAACCTGCTCGACAGTGCCTTCCGCGATCCTTGGAGTTATGGCATCGGTTGCTCACTGTTTTTTGGTTGGCTACTGGCAGCGCTATTTCCTCTGGCCTAACCCCCATCTCCCACGAATATTCGTGAGTCTGTCCCTTCATCCATGCAAATTTTCTCCCAAGCCCTTGCCAAGATCACGCCATAGGGTATACTCAGCCGGCAGCTAGGTCATGCCATTACGGTGAACTTAGTTAGTTGCAACGCCTACATTAGTACCCAACCGCTACCGTTTTAACCGTGGGTTCTCCGCGAAGCAAGAAATACTGACAGTCTTAAATCGAGCCAGAATCGTTTGAGAGGCAACTCCATATCTTGACGATTTACTCAGCTCATACCAGTTCCAAAAGAAGAAAAGACCTGCTCTCTTAATTGAGTGCAGGTCTTTCTCTTATCAAGCTCAAATAGCTGAGGTTTAGACTGCTCCAAAAGAGCAACCTAAACCCTCAAAGAATTTAAGAATAGGTCAGGGAGCGAGCCAACATACGCTCCTGGGGAACGGCCTTTTTACGCTTCAGCAAACGGCACTTCAAAGGACGCTTACGCTTAGGCAGCTCTGCAGGCATTGCATCTTTCCACTTCAAACGAAGCACACGCTCCATCTGCATGGCCATGCGGTGGTAATCCTCAGTAGGAATCCACAGAAGCTTTGCCTCGTCTAGGCTTTTAGCAATTTTGTAGGGCCAAGGTTCACGCTTCAGCTCCTTCTTAAGGCTCTCAGCGGTACCCAAATAAAGCCACTGTTGGCGCCACAAGAAGGCGTAAAGGCCGGGGCTATCAGGCAGATTCTTAGGATCTAGCTCGCGCCATTGAGTCTGATTCATTTTATTTATTCCGCTCAGTATTGCAGGATCGAATTGCAACCCAAGCGATCGCGCCAGCTACGAGCTTGGTAGTTAGATTTTAAGCACTGAAATCGCCGAATCTAAGTTCCGTATTTTCAGGATCTAGATAGCGTTTCGGGGCTTTTTTTGTTGCCACGTTTTCCCATCTGCCAGGACGTTATCACATGGTCGATTTTTTTGCACTCTTTTTTCAAAAAAAACTAGTTGTTGACGCAAATAAGGGGGCATTCTGGCCAAATTGCCTTCGAGCTCTCTGGCATCCGGATAAAACAGATCGATTTCACCCACGACTCCAAAATCAACAGCATCACCATCCAGGCAAGTAGCCCTGCATCATCCCGCTCAGCTTCTCAGCCTGCTCCCAAGCAACCAAACTTCATTTTTGAAAGCCATCCACCGGGATGACCCAGATATTTCTCACTGATGTCCAGTGGCGGTTGGAATACATGAGGCTGTTCATGCACAAAGCTGTTCATGCACAAGACTTCACCCACAGCCTATTCAGGCCTGAGGCCAACCTAGGCGAGAAACAGGAGCTTTCAAGGCTGTCGCACTCTTCAACCTGTGTGGAATAAAGCCATGGGTGGGGCTTAGCTCACAAACCAGCGCTCGGGTTTTCTAAGACAAAGCGCTGCATCCCAAAGGAATACAGCGCCATGCAACCAGCTCAGCTGTCGATCAGCCCCAAACAGACCGGCATCTCCGCCTAGTCCACCTCTAGGTTGAAGGCATAGCCATACCCCTGGAAATTAGAGTCTAGTACCAGCTGATATTCACCGGTCTCCCCCAACTTGCCCGACCACAGGTCCGGCTCCCCTGCTTCGGGGCCCGAAAAGAGCACGGCTTTGGTCGGCGATTTCAGAGTCGGCATTTTACCGTTACCATTCCGGCCTGTGATAGTCAGAGCCTGGCCCTTCTCCAACGACAACTTATAAACATGGGTGCCCGTTCCAACAAATCGCCCCAGGATCGCCACCGGCTGATCCTTCGGCAGCGGTTTAATCGTCGCCAACTTGGAATTGCAGCTATAACTCGTTAACTTCTTAGGCACCCAGCCCTCCACCGGGCTCCTGACTGAGAACCAATCCCCCTGTTGACCTGCCACATCCAAAAATTGATTATTTTCCACCTCAGCAATGACGGTGGCCTGGGGAGAAGGCTGATTCCGAATACTCAGGGGAGGATTGGGATCCGTTGCCTGGAGCATTTTGACGACGCACTGCTCTAACCCTACCCACTGATTAGTAGAAGCGGGCAAGACTGCAACAGAGCGCTCCTGGGCTGAGGTGACAAAAATATCGCCTGTATTGGGCTGATTGGGCTGCTCCACCACCGGAGCCTTTCCCTCCTCCGGCTGAATCGCCCAACGCCAGCCTGTCCAGGCAGCCAGGGGCGTGAGCAACATAAATAAAACGAGCAGCGGCCACTTATAGGTTGGTTCTTCAGACATGGGCGACTCGCACAACGATGAAAACTAAAACCACAAACCCCAGGCTTAATTGCAAGAAATAAACTTCTGCCACTTCCTGGAACAGCAATCTGAACGAATTACAGCGACGGATTGCTATCTATCCTCAGCGTACTTTGCAAAAATAGGGACGAATCCTAGAAAAAGCAAGTTTTCACGATTTGTTATCTCCAGACCTTCAGCTCTCCAGCTACGACTACGAGCTTCCGCCGGAATGCATCGCCCAGAATCCAGTTGTTCCGCGCGATCGCTCCCGCCTGCTCGTGGTGCCTCCCCAGGGCAATGCCGCCCATCACCAGTTCTATGAACTGCCCCAGCTACTCCAGCCGGGCGACCTTCTGGTACTCAACAACACCAAGGTGATTCCGGCCCGACTCTACGGAACCAAGGTGGGAGGAGCCAAAGTCGAACTCTTACTCCTGGAAGAGAAAAAACCTGATCCCCAAGCTCCCCAGTGGCTTGCCCTCGTCAAACCCGGTCGTCGCCTCAAGCCCGGTGCTGAAATCAACTTTGGTGGCGCACCAGGTGGCAATCAGCAAGATGGAGAAAGCGGCCCCACTCTCCTCACGGCCAAAATCCTCGACTTTGACGCCGCCACTGGAGGTCGCCTCGTGCAATTCCAAGCGAAGGGCGACTTTTGGAGCTGCCTAGAACAACTCGGCGAAATGCCCCTACCGCCTTACATCACAGAATCTACGGCAGAGAAAGGTCAATACCAAACCATCTATAGCAAAACGCCAGGAGCCGTGGCCGCTCCCACTGCGGGACTCCACTTCACCCCAGAACTCCTCGAAACGCTCAAAGTTCAAGGCATTGACCAAGCCTTTGTCACCCTCCACGTTGGGGTCGGCACCTTCCGCCCCGTCGAGACCGAAACCATCACCGACCACACCATGCATGGGGAATGGGTCGAAGTTCCCACTGAAACTGTCGAGAAGATCAAAGCGACCCAAGCCCGAGGTGGGCGGATTATTGCAGTCGGGACCACTGCCGTTCGATCCCTAGAAGGCGCCGCCCAAACGGGTGAAATAAAATCTATTCGAGAAAAGGTAAACCTATTTATCTATCCTGGTTATAAGTGGCACGTTGTCGATGGCTTAATTACGAATTTTCACTTACCAAAATCTAGTCTGATGATGCTGGTTAGCGCCATGACGGGACGCGATCGCCTTCTCAATCTTTACCAACAAGCCATCGACAAAGGCTATCGCTTCTATTCCTTTGGCGATGCCATGCTGATACTCCCAAAATCTACCGAAGCTATC
>CALLPZ010000473.1 GCA_938015405.1 uncultured Pseudanabaenaceae cyanobacterium | reverse complement strand
TGAGGCACCAGCAGTAGATGCACATTCAACAAAAAGGTGGGGGCTCCGCAATGCACAGCCCCCACCTTTTTGTTGATCTATTAGAGAACCTTAATCGCCTTAGCGGATGTACTCTTTGAGTACACTATTGCGGTTGGGGTGACGCAGTTTGCGCAGAGCTTTAGCTTCGATTTGACGAATACGCTCGCGGGTGACGTTGAAGATCTGGCCGATTTCTTCCAGGGTCTTCATGCGACCATCATCGAGGCCGTAGCGCAGGCGCAGTACGTCGCGCTCGCGGGGGCTTAGGGTGCTGAGGACGCTTTCTAGGTCTTCACGCAGCAGGCTCTTGGAAACCTGATCTTCTGGAGTCTCACCATCGGACTCGATAAAGTCACCCAGGCGAGAATCTTCTTCCTTACCAATAGGAGTTTCAAGGGAGATTGGGAGCTGGGCAGACTTAGCGATGAAGCGTAGCTTCTCGATGGTCATTTCCATGCGGGTTGCAATCTCTTCCTCGCTGGGCTTGCGGCCCATCTCTTGGGAGAGCATTTTGGTGGTCTTCTTGATACGAGAGATGGTCTCGTACAGGTGAACCGGAAGGCGAATGGTACGGGACTGGTCGGCGATCGCACGAGTAATGGCCTGACGAATCCACCAAGTAGCGTAGGTGGAGAACTTATAGCCCTTCTCGTGGTCGAACTTCTCAGCGGCGCGGATAAGACCTAGGCTTCCTTCCTGGATCAAATCCTGGAAAGAAAGACCTCGATTCATATACTTCTTGGCGATTGAAACCACCAAGCGCAGGTTCGATTGAACCATTTTCTCCTTGGCTTTGCGGCCAAGGTAGAGGCGACGCTGGAAGGCTGGAAGCGCCATTTCCATCGCTTCTGCCCATTCAGAATCGTTGGGCTCACGCTCTAGTTGCTCTTCAACTGTCTCGCGCACGCGCTCCAGCTCGAGCAGGTCTGCAATTTTGCGAGCCAACTCGATTTCTTCGTCAGCACGCAAGAGGCGAATCCGACCAATCTCTTGGAGATAGAGACGGATTGAGTCCTCGGTGTAATGCTTTTTCTTGGCAGCAGTCTTGCGCTTAGCTGACTTATTCTTCGTTGCCTTAGCATCTGCTTCGATTTTATTGTCAAAACCCCCAGCAGGAGCAGCATCTCCACTAGCAGCCTTGCCTTTTTTGCCGGCTGCCTTAGACTTCGTAGTTTTTGTCGATTTCCGCTTGGTCCCTGTAGCTTTCTTTTTCGTCGTGGTGCTGCCAGCCGATGTCACCTCGATGATTTCTGGTGCGGAAGTCACTAACTCTTGGGCCTTCGTCATGCTGCGTTCCTCGTTCTCCTTTGGGTTGGGTAAAAGACTAATGGGACGCTCACTTAAGGATGGAATGAACGCGCCAGTCATTAGAGCTTTGTCGCTAGGGCTTTCGCCCTTCACTGTCTTCCGCTAGGTAAACCTCCGGATAGATGCTCAGTGCTGCGCCGCGAAAATACTCATAGGCTATCGAGGGATAACCGAACCAGGCTTATGTAAAATCACGTTTGACTTTGCCGTGGTTTTACGATTGTAGCTTTTCTCTCAGAAGTTGCACCTTTCGAAGGTAATTTCGCAGGAATGCAAGGTCTCAGTGAATTTTGCTATGGCGAGAATCTCTTAGGAGAGCAATCGTTCTAGAACTTGGGGTTGGTACCAAAAGAGTCGAGAGGGCCAAGCCCTGCTATGACAAAGGGTTTGTACCTCCGCCTCTCTAGGTTAATTCAACTTTCCCGATGATGGGGGGAGAGCCGAACAAGTCCGTGAATTTTCCGAAGGGATTGATGGGGCTGATCCACGCAAAGTGGCGGTTTTTCGAGGCGGTCCATAAAAGATGTCTGTCGATAGCGTGAAAAAAGCCTGAAGATTTCAATGCCTGATTAGGCAAAGCCAGATGAAGCGATTGGGGGAGATGCAGCGCTGGTATAGAACAGAATTCCCGGATAGGTTGTCAATTCGTTCACTAAACTACAAAAACAAAGCAGACTTTTCGGAAGATTGAAGACTCTAATTAGTTTCTTCCTCCCAAAGAATAACTTCTGCCTACGACATCAGGCTTAGGGGAGTTCGCTGAATCTGTCATATAGAGTTTGTTTGTGAATGGAATTGATGAAGTTTGAATGCCTGGATGGTGGGAATTTACGAGGGAAAAGCTTCAGAAATCCAGGTTTGCCAGACTGGCGATCGCAGCAATAAATTTGCTAAGGCTTGGTAGCCAGCGGCATTAGGATGTGCGCCGTCATTGGCGATCGCTTCTTCCATCCAAGCTGGCGTCTGTATTAGTACATCCATCGTAGGGATGCAGGGAATATCAAGACTTTGGCAAAGAGACTGAATCTCTGGCCAAAGGTCTGCCAAGCGTTGATTAGCCTCGGGGTCATCGGCGATGGGGGGAGAACCAATCATCAAGACTGGACCCATCGCTTGGGCTGCAGTCAAGATGGCCCGGGCATTTGCGAGGCTTTCTGCTGGGGCAACGCGCCGCTGCCCGTCACGTAAATCGACATCATTAGCGCCAAAGGAAAAAATAAAGCCCACGGGGGCGCCTGGCGCTAGACGGGGCCTGACCTCTTGCTGCCAGCGTTGGGCAATCAGCGTTGTGGTATCTCCGCGAATGCCCAGGTTGTAAAAGGTGAGGCGGGCACCAGTCGCTTGAGTGGCAGCACAAACCCTGGCGACCCAGCCCAAAGCTTCTGCATCGCCAGTGCCATTCACAAACGAATCACCAATGAAGAAGAGGCGAGTATCCATTGTTGAG
>CALLPZ010000472.1 GCA_938015405.1 uncultured Pseudanabaenaceae cyanobacterium | reverse complement strand
GCTTTTGCAACAGAGTCAGCTTGCTTCTGACCTTTGACCTGAACAAACTTCTGAAAGATGCGTTCAAAAGCCGTCTTCGGAATGCCATGGCCTGTATCACTCACAGAGAAGTGAACGACTTGCACATCAGCATGAACCTCCATGCGGGCTTGGATTGCGATCGTCCCGCCAGTGGACGAATGTTGAATCGCATTACTCACCAAATTCACAAGGACACGACGCAATTTTGAGGCATCTGCATAGCAAAGCAGCGATCGCTGGGCATCTTCGACCAACTCAACCCCAGACTTCTCCGCCAGGGGAGCCATCTGGTGACAGACTGTGTGAATAATCTCCCTAGCAGAGACTTCAGCACATTCCAGGTAAAGGCGTTCAGCCGTTGCCTTGCGGGTATCCAAAATATTGTTGATCATCTGCAACAGTCGAGAGCCGCCTTCCGAGGCGAGACTCACATATTGCTCACAGTCGGTTGATAAT
Organism: uncultured Pseudanabaenaceae cyanobacterium; assembly: GCA_938015405.1. Lineage (GTDB taxonomy): Bacteria > Cyanobacteriota > Cyanobacteriia > PCC-9006 > JAAUQQ01 > JAAUQQ01. The sequence continues at coordinate 10,588 of CALLPZ010000472.1, read as the reverse complement.
TCACCACTGATTTGCGCGAGCTCTAACGCCGATAGAAAAGAGGACATGGGATTACGCAAGTCATGGACAAGCATTTCCAACATTTCATCCCGATGCAGCTCCAGCTTTCGCAACTCCAAGAAATCTTCGTGGAGCTGTTTGGCAAAAATGCGCAGCTCTATTTTCTCAACCACTAAGTTCGCGAGATCCTGGAGAATTTCTGTCTCCCGATCGCTCCACCTTCGAGGCTTGGAGTCAATCACACAAAAGGAGCCTAAGGTATAGCCTTGAGAAGTGGTGAGGGGAATCCCCAAATAGGCAATCACCCCCAACTCCGTAATGGCCAGATTATCGCGCAGCAGCGGATGCTCCCGAGCATCCACTACGGACAGGGGAGCCGAAGCCTGTACAACATGCTTACAAAAGGAGTGGGACAGGGGCGTTTGTGCAGCCACTGCCCAAGGCTCCTGAAGCCCCATATGGCTTTTGAAAAACTGGCGATCGCAATCCACTAAAGACACCAAGGCCACCGGGGCTTGGAGAATGGAGCTGGCAAGACGGGTGAATTGGTCAAACGATTCCTCCGCCGGACTGTCTAGTAGCGCCGTAGACTCCAGTACAGCCAGTCGTTCCAACTCATGCAACGCGATCGCAGAAGCTTGCTCATCATCCATGGGAACTATCCTCTCAGCTGGGCAATATCCACAGGATTGAAGAAATGCACGATGCAGAGATAATTATATTCCTGGCTCAACGAATTAGCGGAATTTAGATGTGTATTTCGCGACTTTGCCGAAAGAAGCACACGGAAGTGCTCACGAAGTCTGGGTCTCTTCCGTTTGCTCGCGAATCACAGCACTCCAGTTATCATCATCCATGGCGGCAGCGAGGTCAGCCCGCTGGCCTGCATCGCCCTTGGCAATGGCATTGGCTTGGGCTGCTGCCTGCTTGAGAGTGCCATCGGCCATGGCACGGCGCAGCTTCAGCTTCTTCTTTTCGTAGGCTGCTCGCTCGGCCGGGGACATGACCTGACTGGCTGCTTCTTTAATGGTGCCTGCCCAACTGCCATCGAGGTTGCCGGGGGGAGGGCTCGGCAGCTCAGCGATCCACTCAGCCTTGAGGGCTTCCATGGCATCCCGCTTGGGAAATTTGAAGGGATGGACTTTAACCAGGGCGCAGGTCGCTTCGCCTTGAGTGGATAAATGCCCCCTTAGGGATAGGGCGACATTGCGAGAATAGCCAATGAACTGGGTTTGGCGATCGCCATCTAACACCGCATAAACCCCTGCCACCTTGGCATTCTGGGCTTCACCACACCAGTCTTCTAGGGCAACGGGGCTATCCGCTTGCACAGCAGTCGATGCTGCAACCGTTTCAACCTCATGCTCATCCGCAGAGCTATAGAGAAAGTTATGTAACCCCTCATGGGCTTGGGGGACATTCTGGTGCTCAAGGGGGGTGGAATTGTCGAGATTCACAGGGGTCGTTGGGGTGACGATGGAACCCCATTATGGTCTGCTGTTGCAGTGGTAAACCGCTTTGCCAGGCCTGATGATACAAGGCAGTGCAGTTCTTATTGCTTCTTCACCCAGCCAGGGAGATTGGCCGCGATTGGACCGCTCCCATTAAGCATTCATCGAAGCGCGCACCAGGCAACTTTCGGGGTGCAGGACAGTAGAGTCTTTCAAATAGTAAGCAAACTGCTTCATTCCCTTGGGGGTAATACTGTCCACCTCACGGCTGCGCCCTGGCTCATCCCCTCGGCACCAGACTTGGTCACCCGCTCGGAACTTCGGAACTCGATAGCCCAGGTGCCAGCTAAACAAGATGTGATGCTCCAGCTGATCGCGATAGTTGAGCAACAGGATTTCTGGAGAGCCGTTCTCAATCTGTAGCTCAACCATGCCGTCCTCATAGCGCGAGGAAGCCACACGCATCACCTTGGCAAAGCAGCCGGAGTGGTGGAGAACGCGATCGCCAATTTCAAGTTTGAGTAGGTCTGTCCAAGAGAGTGAGTACATCGCAATTAGAAAGGCTGGCAGTGCAAACGGAAAGTGCAGTCCAGGGACGTGCCCCCATTATGGCCTGAAATGCCCAGTTAACGTTCTGGTGTACTACTTTTACCGCCGTGACCGCCATGAGCTAATGCAGACTCTGCTGTTTAACGGCCCGACGTTGCTGCCACCGTTGCACCATCGTCAAGCCCACCACCATGGCATAACCACTGGCATAGAGCAGCAGCCAGGGCATCATGCCCCACTGCTGCATCGTGATGCTGTAGCTAACCATGTACAGGGCATAGAGACCCAGCAACACCTCCACCCAGAGCAGCCAGCCCCCCGAAAGGACATAGCTGCTGGCCTGCCAAGCGGTGGAACGATTGACTACGGCAAATTTTGGGGTGCGCTTAAACTCACTTTCGATGCCAAAGATGGCCTGGAGGACGGCCCAGGAATTGTTCACGGATAGGCCCGTGCCCAGGGCTAACAAACTGCCTAAACGACCCAAGCGACTAGACCAGCTAATGCCTTGGTACCCCATGGTGACCCAATACATCAGCGGTGGGCCGATCGCAGCCACCGTCACCACAGGCGTCAGACTAAGCAAGGAGCTCTGGGTCATCAACACGGGCCAAATCAACAGCAGGTTCAGTAGCATCAGGGGATGCACCGCATATTGGGTCAGGTGCAGGCTGGCCAGCAACTTCCGCCACAGGGGTTGGCGCGATCGCCACAGCGGCCTCCATAGCTTCAATGCGGTTTGAATACTGCCCTTGGCCCAGCGAAACTGCTGCCGTTTGAGGGCGTAGAGCTGTACCGGCAACTCAGCCGGAACCACCACCTCTGGAAGGTAGGCAATGCGCCAGCCTTTAAGCTGCAGCCGATAGCTCAAGTCCAAATCCTCCGTCAGGGTATCCCCCTGCCAACCGCCCGCATGGTCCAAGCTGGCCCGACGCCAAATGCCTGCTGTGCCGTTGAAGTTAAGGAAAGCGCCTGTGAGGTGACGAACCTGTTGCTCAATCACAAAGTGACCGTCAATGCCGATCGCCTGGGCACGCGTCAGGAGTGAGGTATTGGGATTCAGGTGGCCCCAGCGCGCTTGGACGCAGCCCGTATTGGTGTCATTAAAGGCAGGAATGGTCCGTCGGAGGAAGTCGGGCTGGGGAATAAAATCGGCATCAAAAATGGCGATAAACTCACCCGTAGCGGTGGCGAGTCCTTGGTGCAGCGCACCGGCCTTATAGCCTCGGCGATCGCGACGATGGAGGTGATTTATCTGCACATTGGCAGATAAATCAGCAGCCCGCAATTCTGCCAGGGTCTCCTGGATTTGCAGAGTCGTATCGTCTGTGGAGTCATCCAAGACTTGGATTTGTAACTTATTTCCTGGCCAATCCATAGCAGCCACAGCCTTAATCAAACGCTGGGCAACATGGCGTTCGTTGTAGATCGGCAGTTGAATCGTCACTGCCGGGGTCGCATCTGCGGATGGAGCAGCTGCCCTCAAGCGCGAGGCAGGTTCCAACGGCTGCCCCAGAGACAGCGAGGCAGATGGTGTTGCAACTGCCAGGGGCTGAGTTACATGCTGTAGAGGTTGGCTTAGCTTATATCGCCCAAAGAGCAGGGTTTGTAGCAGGCTGTGAAACCCGTAAAGCGCCAATAGACAAATATCTAAAACATAGATAAATAGACAGATTGGCAGCAGCAATACAGGAATGAGATCAGCCATAGGAAGCCCAACAGGTGAGATAGACAGGTTGTCTAGCACAGATTAAAAGTTGAAGATGAGGGAAAGCTGAGTTTACAAGATGGCCCACAGCTGACTTCCTGAGACTTTGCTGCTACCGCGAGCCCAACTCAACCCTGCTCAAACCATTGATGATCTCGGACCCAGACAATCAATAGGGCTCTGAGTCCCTGCCTAGCAAGGATTCAGAGCCCTATATTTCAAAAGAGCAATTCAACAGTAGACCTCTTGCGCGAATGCCCAAACCGCCCCTATCCCCTTATCCTCAAATTTTTGGGAAGGGGAGCCTCAAAGTCCTTCTCCCACGCTTGGGAGAGGGATTTAGGGAGAGGGCCGGGATTAATACAAGAGGTCTAGTGATTTACAACTGATCTGACCGAATCAGCTCACCAGCAGGCTCACTTGGATCACTTAGCGACGACCTCTTCTAAAGCCCCGGCCACCTCTAAAGCCGCGACCGCGAAAGCGTCGGCCTCCGCGAAAGCCTCTAAAGCTGCGACCGCGTCCAAAGCGGCCATGGCCAAAGCTCCTTCTGCTATGGAAACCAAAGGAATCGTGGTGACCAAATCCTTTGCCGAAGCCACCATTGGTTGCCACCGTTGTCACCGGAATGCTGCTCAGGGCAATTGCGACGGAGAATTCACCACTTTCTAGTAAATTGCCCCGAGAATCGTGAATTTCATAGCGGAAGTCATTCTGTTTCGGGGTGGTTGAGCTGCCTGGCAAGACCGAAAAGCGGCGGGTTTCATGTTCGGTGCCTGGGCTGAGGGTGATCAACTCAGAACCATTGGCATCGCTATAGTCGCGTTGGGTGAAAGGCTCACTACTAAATCCCGGCGTGATGTTGAAGAGCGTTACGCGCTGGCCCGGGGCAGGAGGCGTACTGTCGGAGATAAAGCGGCCTGCCGCATCAACTGGGGCTAGGAAACTAGTGCCACTGCCAATAATGCGCTGTTGCTGAATTTCGAGGCGCTCACTAATGCCACCGCTACTGGAAAGGCTGAGGCCTGCCTCTGCCATGGCAGCTTCTGTCAAACCGGGAGTGAGGCTGAGCATTGCTCCACCGGCCAAAGCAAAGGACAGGCGAGAGAAGGAGTTACTAAAGGGTGCCGCGAAGCTAGGAAACAGTTGAATGGTCATGGGATACGAGCTGAGTCAATGTATAGGGGGCACGTCGGGAAGGGAAAACCCAACGCTTTTTCTAAGGCTGTTCTTTATTCTGGTGAAGTCCAGCTTGAGACGATAGAACACAGAGAAGGTCCCGATACCTGCTTTAGGCACTCGTCTCAGACGTTTGCTTGCGTCGATACTGGTTCTGCTTAGTAGTAGGACTTGTTGCGCTCATGTCGGTGGTGCTTATAGTCATGGTGATGGTCATGATGGCCATCATCGTCGCTCAGCTTTTTGCCGAAGATAAACTTCTTAAGCAGCTTTTTGTCGATTTTCAGCTGATCCACTTCTTGCTCGATGGGAGCTTCCAGAGTGGTTTCGTTAATTAAGCCGTCTTGAGTGAAGGGAGTTGCGGCGATCGCGTTCGTCGCGACTAAAGTCGTAGTGACTGCAAGTAAGGCGGGGAGGGTACGGGTGATAAGTGTCATGGCAAAGTCTCTGTAATAGAGTGCGTCATTTCTGACTGCCGGAGGTGGGAGCCGTCTCCTTTTCTCCGATGTCTACAGAATGCATTGCTTTGCTGAATTGATGATGAACCTTATCTGAGAAGTTCTGACAAAAGAAATTTAGCGTGATTCGACAACGCTCAATCCCTCTCCCTATAAGAGTTTTAGACAAATCATAGAACTCCAAGAAAACCTTAAAACCGTAGATTCAAGCCCATATTTCATGGACGAGGGCGCTTAACTGAGAAATTCTGACAGAGAAACTGCACCTGAGCCCGATAACTCTAGGTCTCCCCAACAATGAGGAAACGTCAGATGCCACAACAACATCTGACGCCTAAGGAGTAGACTCGCCCAAGCTCAGGCCGTTTTATGCCTCAGCTTTATGCCTCAACAAAGCTATGCCACAAAGTGCAGTTCGCTAGCGCTGGTTTGAACACCACGCAGGCGAGCTAAGACATCACTACCGCTGCTAATGATGGTGTTCCTTCCCCGTACATGGGTGGTAATTGCATCGCTGCTCAGACCTTCGCCCAAGGCAATGCTATCGCCAACGCCGTAGTTGAAGATATCGACCAGACCTTCGCCAGCGTTGAGGACAAACGTATCGTGGCCGCGTCCCGCAAAAACTTGGTCACGACCTGTACCAGCATCAAAGACATCGTTACCCCCATTGCCCCGAAGCACGTCATTGCCAGCACCAGAGCTAAGCACATCATTACCCCGTCCACCAACCAGCAAGTCGCGGCCACGACCGGTTGTAATCCGATCATTGCCATTGCCACCGAAAACGCGGTTATTACCATCGCCAGCATTGATAATGTCATCGCCAGAGCCACCCCAAATGCGGTCATTGCCACCGCCTGCATTGATAATGTCATTGCCGGAGCCACCCCAAATGCGGTTATTGCCACCACCCGCATTCACAACGTCATTGCCAGAGCCAGCAAAGATACGGTCATTACCCGCCCCTGCATAGATGCGGTCATCACCGCCACGACCCCTTAGGACGTTATTGCCTTCGCCACCAAAGATATCGTCTCGGGCACTCGTGCCTACTAGGCGATCGCGCTTAGCAGTTCCCTCAACCAAATTAGCAACACGAATTCGGGCCACTTGATAACCCGGTGCTGTGTAATCTGCATTGGCAAAGCGGGGATCATCCAGAATGCCACCCTCACCTACGGGATTGAAGCCAGTCGCCAGCTGAACCGTGCCATTTTCATCAACGCCAGTGTTAGGCATCGCTTGACCAAAGAATGCCGTGTTCGCAGGAATTTCGTCGTTAACTTCGGTTCCTGCATCTAAAGCTTCAGCACCAGAGACCGTGAATTCTGCACCAATGAAATTACCATGTTCATCAAAAATCTCACGCAATAGAGGGTTGCCATTGGCAATGAAAGTGTCATTGCTTGGCAAAATCATGGATGCATAGTTAAAGTAACGCCCCTGACTGGCATCCACCATGAATTGTCCGCGCACAGTTGCACCAGGCGCAATCGGAGCCCCACCCAGGGTTCCATCCACATTGCCAAATCCACTGTTTGCAAACTCTTGGCTAATGACAGCATTGTTGCCATCTTCCGCAAGGCGCTCTAAGCCAGTTGTAGAGGGGGCATTACGGTCATAGGTATCGAAGCCTCCATCATGGAAACCTACCCATACAGGCGTTAGATTAGTACCAGATTGGGGAGCACGGTTTTCAACGGAAACAGATAGCTTTTTGGTGTTCATAACGAAGAGGATATTTCACTAAAAATGCACGAATGCACGACGCCTGACTCTAGTCACCCGCTCTAGCATCGCTTCATGATTTAGAGCAGGATATTCGCACCAATTAGGGCAGAAGAAATCATTCCTCACCTAGTAGGCTAGCGATGGATTTTAGAAATGCCTTCGAGGATATAAATTCCATTCAAGTGATGGAATTTATATCCTTATTAACTAAGGCAAGAATGGAGCTATTCAAAGATCAAATTATTCGATTCGATCCTTATCAATAGAGCCACTCACGATGCACTAACACTGTTAAGACAGTGCTGTCATCGATAGAATTGATAGTATTCAAAGGCGATAGTGAGAGGCATGAGGCCAAGAGCCCAACATCGCTGAGGCTTTGGTCCTACGTATCTCTAGCTGATTGAAGCTATTTATTTACAGGGATATTTCACTTCTAGTAAACAGATTTTATATTCATCTCATTGCTAAACACCAGCCTCAGTGGCTGAAAGCGAAGCATGCTCAGCAAAAGTCCAAATACAACCTGCTCAGATAGTGCTTTAAATTTCTATATTCGAGAGAAGACAAACAGAGAGCGAAGGTAAAAAATTATGCAAAGCATTCAAATTTTCAACAATTTCAAGATTTGATAGCTCAGCAAGAGATTATTTCTCCAGGGCTACTTTCAAGTTCAAAACAGACCCGTCCTAGAGATCTATAACGAGATTAAGACCTCTAGGACTTGCAAGACTTTCTGAGAACCCCAGACTAAATCTGGCAAACCAGCTTTCCAGCCTTCTCGCTAAACTTCAAATTCTCACCGTAATCCACGGGGCAATCAATTAGGGTGGGGCCATCCCAGGCGAGGGCCTCTTCCAGGGTAGGAATTAGCGCTGCAGCAGATTCCACGCGGAAGCCTTTAACGCCCATGCTCTCGGCATATTTAACAAAGTCCGGGTTGCCAAACTTGATCTGGGAGGCATGGCCGAAGTGGTTATTTTGCTTCCATTCGATGAGGCCGTAGCCACCGTCATGGAAGATCAGGGCAACAAAGGGAATGCCGAGGCGCACTGCGGTTTCGAGTTCTTGGCTATTCATCATAAAGCCGCCATCGCCCATGACGGCGACGATTTTACGGTCGGGGTAGACCATCTTGGCCGCGATCGCCCCCGGCAGGGCAATCCCCATGGCCGCAAAGCCATTGGAAATCAGACAGGTATTGGGCTGGTTGCAGTGGTAGTGGCGGGCGATCCACATTTTGTGAGCCCCCACATCGGACAGGAGAATATCCTGAGGATCTAGCACTTGGCGCAGGTCGTAGATAATTTTCTGGGGCTTAATGGGAAAACCATCGTCCTGGGCATATTGCTCATATTCCTCAACCATGGATTCGCGCAGCGTTGCGGTATAGGCATCTGGCTCTGCGGGCAGGGTGCAATGCTCCTTTAAAGCCAGCAGCGTGGCGGAGATATCGCCGACGAGTTCGACTTTGGGGATGTAGCTGCTGTCGATTTCGGCGGGTTCTCCAGCAATGTGGATGATGGGTAAGGTGCCTTCAGGATTCCAGCGTTTGGGCGAATATTCGATTAGGTCGTAGCCTACGGTGAGAATGAGATCAGCTCGATCTAGACCACAGTTAACGAAGTCGCGCTGTTGGAGGCCGACGGACCAGAGCGATCGCGCATTCTCAAAAGAAACAGCCCCCTTGCCCATAAATGTATTGGCAACTGGAATTTGCAGCTTATCCACCAGGGCCGTCAATGCCTCGCTGGCATTAGCCCGAATGGCACCGTTGCCCACCAGGATCAAGGGATGTTTTGCCTGAGCAATCAAATCTGCAGCGGCTTCCAAATCCCTTGCAGCAGCGACAGTCTGCTCTCGCCGAGCCAGGGGGAGGGGCCGACCCGGAGCATCCATGGCCGCGACATTTTCGGGCAGATCAATATGGACGGCTCCGGGCTTTTCGGATTGAGCGATTTTGAAGGCTTTGCGGACGATCTCTGGCGTATTCTCAGGTCGAACGATCTGGGTGTTCCATTTGGTCACCGGCGCGAACATGGCGACCAGATCGAGGTATTGGTGGGACTCGATATGCATGCGATCGGTGCCGACTTGGCCAGTGATGGCGATGAGGGGAGCACCGTCGAGATTGGCATCGGCCACGCCAGTCATGAGGTTGGTAGCGCCGGGGCCGAGGGTGGAGAGGCAAACGCCTGCTTTGCCAGTGAGGCGTCCATAGACATCGGCCATAAAGGCTGCGCCTTGTTCGTGGCGGGTGGTGATGAATTGAATGGTGGAGCCTTCGAGGGCCTCGATGACGTGGAGGTTTTCCTCTCCGGGGAGACCGAAGATATATTCGACGCCTTCGTTTTCGAGGCAGGCAATCAGCAGTTCGGCGGTGTTCATGGATGGGGAAATGGTTGGGTTTTGGCGCTGGGGATCCGAGCCGCAAATCCGTGGGGAACTCTCCCCCCAGAAAAGCAACATGGCCAGCCGTAGGGACGGAAGCCGTCCCTGACGGGTCACCCTCGCTAAGGGTTTGGGTTGCTTCAGTGATGATTAGGGGGCTCAGTCTTCATTGTTGGGGTTTGAGTGCTTGTGCAACTATTTGCTTCATTGGACCGCTTGTACAAATCTCTGGCCCTCTCCCCATCGTTTTCCTTTAGCCTTCTCCCAAACTTATGAGAGAGAATTTCAGGCTCCCCTTCCCCCAGAATTGGGGGCAAGGGGCTGGGGGCAGATTTGCATTCGTGCAAGGGGTCTATTTGACCCAGACGGTTTTGGCGTTGGTGAAGCTGCGGATGCCGGGACCGGCCAGTTCGCGGCCGTAGCCGGAGCGTTTGATCCCTCCAAAGGGCATGCGTGGGTCGGATTTGACCATGCCGTTGATAAAGACGGCGCCGGCTTCAAGTTCGTTGATGAAGCGTTCTTGTTCGGTGGGGTTGTTGGTCCAGGCGCTGGCCCCTAAGCCGAAGGGGGTGAAGTTGGCCAGGGAGATCGCGCTGTCCAGGTCTTTAACCGTGAACAACAGCGCCACGGGGCCAAAGAACTCCTCTTCGTAGGCTGAACAGCCTGCGGGTAAGTCGCTGAGGATCGTTGCAGGGTAGAAGTTACCGGTGGAAAGTTCGCTAGACAACTCACTTTGATGCCCCCCTAGGACGAGCTTGGCACCAGCAGCGATGCAAGCCTGTACCTGTTGATCCAGTTCTTTCAGAATCTGTGGCGTTGCTAGGGGGCCAAGATCTACGTCAGGCGACATGGGGTCACCGAGCTTGAGGGCTGCACATTTTGCAGTGAACTGTTTTGTGAATTCCCCAGCAATGGAGTCCAGCAGGATAAAGCGCTTGGCGGCAATGCAGGTTTGGCCGTTGTTCAACATGCGGGCTGTGACCGCTGTGGTTATAGCCGCTTCGAGGTCTGCGCTGTCGGTAACGATAAAAGGATCGCTGCCCCCCAGTTCTAGGACGGTGGGTTTGAGGGCCTTGCCGGCAGCGGCAGCGAGGCTAGCGCCTGCGGCTTCGCTGCCG
>CALLPZ010000471.1 GCA_938015405.1 uncultured Pseudanabaenaceae cyanobacterium | reverse complement strand
TACTGCTGGGCCAGCTTCGGTTGGCCAGGCTGATAAATCCTGGCAGCCTGGGCCAAGGTCGCTGCAAATTTGCCCGTTTCTGGGGTCGAAATCCCATAGACATAGCGCGTCTGATCATCTTCAAAAGGACCCTTATTATGGGGCCAGCCTCCCCCAGACAGTTTTCGATAGACAGCGCCATCCGCACGCTGCATCCGCATCAGCCAATCCAGGCCCACCCGCATCTCATCTAGCAAGTCTGGCTGACCACTGCCACTTTCTGGAATGGCCAATTGCCCATCCGTAAAGCGCTGGGGCTGCTGCTCATAGAGGTTTAACAACCGGCTAATCGTCACCGTTGTTGTGGCAACATACTTGCCATAATCTCCAGCATCGTGCCAGCCCCCCGCGCCTGCAATCTCAGCCCCGGCCTTCTGAAGCTTGCTGTTGGCCTTGAGCTTACCCTCGCGTTCAAACTGACTATCGTCATGGGCCAGCTTGCCATCGTGAATATGACAGGGGGGATGGTAAAGCCCAGTAATGGGATCATCCACCGCCACACCGCAACGCTGCAAGTAAAACGATCGCAGCAGCGTCAGCATCGGCTTTTCATACAAGTCCTCCCCGATCTGAAAGGGAGTTGAGCGTAGCTCACCATGGCGCAACTCATAATGCCCTGGCTGAATGACGTCAGAAAAGTCCAGTTCCTGGAGAAAAGACTTGCTTTCATCGTCATAGCGAGCAGGCTGGGGCATCAGCGTTGCCACCGTTTCCTGGCTATCCAGCGAGACCACCGACACGGGCTGTCCTGGCTTGGCAGCATCGTTGAGCAGCAAGGCCTGCTTCGGCCATTCGGGTAAGTAGCCCACCTGGTTCAGAACAATCGCAGGCGATCGCTCCTCCGCCTTAGCCGCTTCTGCACAGAGCACTTTCAGCCCCGGCAGGGCCAGTGCGCTCACCAACAAAATAACGACAAGCCCTAGGCGAAATCTGCGGTGCAATCGAAAAAAGCGAAAGAGCGGAATGGCCATAGCAATGGAATAGAAAGTGGAACGTTGTTGTGGTGCCAGGAAGTTTCGATCTCAAGAAATTGCAATATCAGAGCAATGCCTCAGAAGAACAGGACTGCGGCCTCAAAACCAAGCCATTCGTTGGTATTGCCCTGTGCCTCATCTAGGGCACGACGACAAAATCAAACTGGTTCTGACTGATCACCATCCCCAGGCTGTCTCGGAGCTCCATAGCCAACTGATACTCGCCAGGTGCATCCAAGCGATGGCGGAACTGTCCCACCACTCCGCCTTCATTGGGAGCAAGATTTATCTCTTGTCCAAAGGCCTCTAAAGACTTCCCTTGACGCTGGAGGGTCAACCTCAGCTTCGCCCCTTCAAAGGACTGATACAGGTCATTAATCCCCCACAATTCCAAGTCAATGTCCTCCCCAGCTGTCCAGCTCGTTTGGCCAGTGGATTGCTCAGGCGTCACCGCTGCCACTGCACTCACCAACACCGGCTGATAGGCTCGCTGCATGGCCCAGTAGCCCGGCTTAATCTGGCGCTCATTGTCTACCACCCCCCAGTTAATCGAGGGCCAGTTCTCTACCAACATGAACTGGTAAATCGACGAGACTGGCTGAAAACGTTGCCGACGATAGGCCTCCGCTGCTCGCTGGGTCAGCCTAGCCTGGTAATCCTGGCTATTCGCAATGAACTCTTGAATATGCCTGCCCTGTTCAACCTTGGCAATTTCAAAGGTCTCTTTCTGCTGAAAATTCCGGAAGGTCCAGGCCTCCCAGTCAGCATCACTATCCGGCCAAAGCTGTTCTGGCGAAAAGAGACCTTTCAGAGTCTTCAGACTGGGTAAGGCCTGGGCACCAAACTCCGTAATCAGAGGCTCCTCTGTCACTTCGTCATAGGCCTCGGGCTCTAGGGCATACCATCCCCACCAGGGATGCTCGCTCGTTAAACTAGCTGGGTGCAAGTAGCGACTGGGATCACGTCCTAACAGATGTTGATATAAATCCTTGTCGAGCTGCTTATTTTGCTGGGGGTCGTAGGTTTCATACTTGTACTTCATCCAGTCCGCATCCCAGGGTGGCTCATTGTGCAAGCTCCACGTCATCACCGAAGGATGGTTATGCAACAGATCCTGCATATCCTCGGCCTGGTGCTGGGCCTCAGCAAGGAACTCCGGTGTATCCTCATAGCCCCACTGGAGAGGGAAATCCTGCCAAATCAGAATGCCCTGGCGATCGCTTTGATGATAGAACTCCCGCCCCGTGACATGGGCATGGACCCGTACCGAATTGATATTGGCCTGACGGATTAAATCCAGATCCTGGTCAAAGCGCTCTGGGGTCATCTCGCTCAGCCATTGGCTGCCGATATAGTTGGTCCCCCGAATAAAGATTTTCCGGCCATTCAATCGCCAGGCCTTGTCTTCGGCTCCTAGCTCAATCGTACGAAAGCCAAACACTTCACTGGCCTGGTCCAGCAATCGCGGCGAGTTAGCTCCAATCCCACTCCCCTCAAACGTATGGACCCTGACATCCAAGCGATAGAGATTGGGTTTGCCTTGGTCCCAGGTCCACCAGAGCTGAGGATTAGGATGGGGAACCTTGAGGTGAATCTTGGCACCGCCAGGGGGAATGCGGTGGCGAGTCACCCGTTCGGCCTGGAGGGGCTCACGAAAGTTTTCAGGCAATAGCTGAGCGGTGAGATTAACCACCTGGGTGCGATCGGTCGCATTACTCAACTCCAAGACCGCCATTGCCTCCCCGGAACCATCAGCCTTGAGGTTGGGAGTGATATGCAAACGGTCTAGCATCACGGTATCTGCACTGTGCAAAGAGACCGGAGCCCAAATGCCCCCCGTATTTTGCTCCTGGCCGCGATCGGTCCAAGCCCCGCCTGGGCGGGTATCGTGGTGGCTCAAAACGCCTTTAATTAAGCGCTTTTGTAATGACCAATCCGGCCCCTCAGCCTCCAGTGGACTATTCACCCGCACCAGCAGTTCGTTAGCTCCCTCGGCATTCATCGCCTGGGCCAAATCAAATTCGAAGGGCTGAAAGTAGCCCTCATGGAAGCCGAGGTACTTGCCGTTGAGCCAAACATCCGCTGCATAGTCCACCCCCTCAAATTGCAGCTTGAGCAGAGGCTTCGTTTTAGAGCCATCATCCTGAGCCGAGGCTAGCGAAGGCGGCAACATAAACCGACGACAGTACCAACCCACTCCCTGGATATCCTGGCCCTGCAAAAACCAGTTACTAGGCACTTGAATCGATTGCCATGGAGTCGTATTCGAGTCCGAACCAGATGTGGCCTCATCCTCTGAAGTCAGTTGTTGAGTCAACGATGAGATCGCGCGCGGAGAAGGCTTGAGCTCAGTGGATGCCTTCGGATCTGGCCGGAATAGCCAAGACCCATCGAGTGAAAGACGACCATCTGCTTGAAGCGATAGTGCCAATGCTGGTGCAGCCCCACAGGCTGAGTTTGACTGCTCGCCTTTGTCACTTCCAGATGCCTGCCCCAATGCCTGGGAAACAATGAGCTGAGACCATTGTTCCATTCCCCCCTTAACTTGGCTCTGTCTGGAAGCAGCAGGTGCTGCCACTAGCAACAGTACGGCTCCCAATGGGAAAAGCCATCGATGGGAATGCAAAGGGGGGCGAAGCGGAGACATAGTAGAGAACCAGATTTAGGCGTAGCGTTGTTCAAACTCCGCTCGGTTAGAGAACACTTCAAACACCTGCTCGAGGCCGGTGAGCTGAAGCATCATGCGGATGCGGTCGTTGATGGAGCAGAGAGCCAGTTTGCCGCCTGCGGAGCGGGCCAGCTTCAGGGCCACAATGAGGGTGCTAATTCCTGAACTGTCGAGGGATGTTACTTGGCGGCAATCAATCAGGATGCGGCAAGCCCCGTGGGCCAAGGAGTCTTTAACAATCTGACGAATGGTGTCGCTGTTGGAAGCATCGATACGGCCGAAGAGTTCAACAATTTCAACCTGAGCTTGAGTCGCCATGGGAGAGAATGACCTGTCTGTATTTGAGTACAGAGTTAGATACATTCTCTCGATTCAATTTACGGACTAAACCCAACCATTTACAAAGCCTATTCTGAAGACTTTGGCTGCCAAAATGATGCCCCAATAACCGACCACAATAACGTGATGTTATAACCAGACCAAATTACATTAATAGCATAGGCCATCGGATCAGAGTAGGCACCTTGGTAGTACTGATACAAGCCCCATCCCATACCGAGAAGACTAAGTACCAAAATCAGTATTTGCGCCTGCACAAGATGGAGAAAAACCCCCTTCTTACGGTACTTTGGCGTGACCTGAAAGCTCAGTGACGCATTCAGAAAAACGGTACTTACAGACTTAATAAATAGTGGGAATAACGCGATCGCATACTGCTCAGATCGCCATAGTTCCCTAGCTGGAATCCCCCAGGCGACAGACAAGAAGGTAAGTCGATTAATAATATAGGTCGGCACAAAGTGCAGTGCAAAAGCTAACCCCATAGACTTCACCGGGACAATCCCAGTAAAGAAGTAAATAATCGGGCAAACCAAGTAAACTAACGTTGCAAACCCGGAGAAGTAGCTATACATCGTTCCGAAGTATTGCAGACGCTGAATCAGTGATAATCCGGGCTTGGTGAGCGGATTCTCCTGGGTTAATACTTGGATCGTGCCCTGGGCCCAACGTAATCGCTGCTTAAGGGTGGCATCCAAGTCATCGGGGGCAAGGCCATGGGCCAAAACTTCATTGTGATAGGCCGACTGCCAACCCGCCGCATGGAGCCGCATGGCAGTGTTCATATCCTCCGTGATACTGGAAATGGACATGCCTCCCACCAGCTCGAACTCATCGAGCAGATCATCATCCTCCGCCAGCAGGCTTGAGAAGTTGCGCAGACCCACACTCACCACCGCCTCCCGCCGCAAAATCGCATTGGTGCCCGTGTAGAAGGCAGAGTTTAGGCCATCTTTGCCCTGCTGAATAGGACCGTAGAACAGGTGAGCCTGGTGGCCAAAGGGATCGTCGGAGGGCAGGTTGGAAAAGTCCTGGGGGGTTTGTACAAAGGCTATGTTGTTATCTTCGTAGCGATCGGCAAACAGCTCGTAGTTATAGAAGTAGGGCAAGACTCGCTTGAGGAACTGATTCTCGGGAATATGATCCGCATCTAGGGTAAGGATAAATTTGCCCGAGGTTTCTCCAGAGAAAATCGCATAGTTAATATTGCCAGCCTTGGCATGGTGAGGGCGGCCAGCGGGCTTAGGGCGGGCAATGTAGCGGCAACGTCCCAGGTCGGCAATTTCTTTATCCAGGGCTCTGATTTGGCTCTGTAATTCTGTAATCTCATCGGTCACATAGTCCGTGACCGTAGCCCTACCACCATTGAGAATGACCGTCAGCTCTTTGAGGCTCCCCAGCCACTTCGCCTGCATGCGACCCATGGGGCTCATCTGGCGCTTGGCATAGAAATTGAGGAAGGTTTCCGCATCGGCGATACCTGGCTCAAGTTTCTGCAGTTCTTCGATGCGACGGACTAAGCGATCGCGGCGATGGATAATTTTCCGGGCTGCAATACGCATCCCTTTGGTATCCAAATCCTGCGCATTCAACCGCTCAGCCATGGCCTTCATCTCGGGCGAGGAACCATCGTCGAGAATATAAACTCGCAGCTTACGGGGAATATAATGCATGGCCAAGGCCGCTCGGGCAGTAGCCTCCACCATCTCCGCGGGCTCGTTATAGCAAGCAATAAACACATCTACCGTCGGCCAGGTTTCGGCAGGCATCCGAGGAAAGAGACGGTCCAGAGAGCGAACCTGGCGCTCAATCGGTCGCCAGAGACCCACCATAAAGAGCACGCCGCCAGAGAAGCTATAAATCTCTGCCAGAAACAACGGAATCGCAAACCACCAAGCATCTAAGTTGATGGAATAAACCATCCGCCACTCGATGTACCACAGCCCCAGCGCAATATTAATGATGGCCAGGTAGCGGAATAGGAGGGTACGCTTGCGCAGCTGCGATCGCGTATTGCCAAAAAAGGCTGGCTGATTTTCAAGAACGGTAGATGTGTTCATGACAGGGGAGGAAAGGGAAATGAAAGAGAGTGACCTAAAGCACTGCAAGCGGGTGAATTGGCCAGGCCAATTCACCCCGAGCCATTAGCGATCGGCGTCATCCGTGGAGACAGCTTCGTCACTGGAGACGTCCTGGGGAGGGGCGACATCATCCTGGGGGCGCATTGCAGTTTGCTGCTCACTATCCAAAACCCCGGCTAGCAGAGGCTGCTGACCCCGAGCCTTGTAATACAAAATCTCTAGCAATAAGCCGTTGGTATTCCCCGTGAGAATCTCATTGACTTCGTCATTGGCTTCATAGCGACCGGCGTAATAGCCGCCATTATTTTCAGCCTTGAGATCCTGAACCGCCTCTAGCAGTTGCTGAGCGTACTCATCTTCAGGAAATAGATAGTGCCAACCAAAAGCAGCCTTGGTACTGAGGGTACGAAGCTCAGGATAGGGCTCATTTTTTTCGGTGATTACCGCCCAAGGATTACCGTTTGCATAGACGGTGTTATAGAGGAAGTGAGGGGCTTGATCAATGTTGTCTTCGGACACCGCCGTCAACAGCCCCGTAGCGGCATAGCGCTGCTTTTGAGCCTCAAAGACATCCTTGGCATGCTTGGCCAAGGTACTATCCCATCCAAATTCAATCGCTTCTAGGATGTAGGATTCACTCACCACATAGTTGTTAGCATCGCTATCCTCAAAGGCCCGGGCATCCACTTCAATTTCAACGCCCTCCACCGTAACTCTCTGGGAGGGTTCCACAGCCAGTGCCTTGGGAACGTCATAGCCCCACAGCGCAAATCCCCGTGCGGCATATTCCTCATAGCCCAGGCGACCTTCCTGAACCTGGAGAACCGGAGCCCCTTCCTCTTGGGGGATACCACCAAAGAGCTGACCATCCACCACCGAGCGGCCCAGCTCCCAACGGGCCACAATGCCATCAATCCAAGATCGATATTCCGGATGGCAGCGGCGCACAATATCTAACGCCGTCAACATGCGGCCAATATCCAAGGCAGACCAGCCCAAGCCCACGTCTGTCGGCTGATTGTTGTAGTCCACCATATCCATGGTCTCCGTGTGGTAGACCTTGTGGGGCATTGCATCAACAAACAGGGGTAGCTCCCCCAAACTGGTGAGAAATTGATTCAGTTGGTAGTCAAACTCCGGTTGCTCGACCAGGCCTAACCAGCGAGCAGAATTTAAGGCCGTCAGGTAGTTGCCCAAGTCCCACAGCGTTGCCGCAGGAAAAGCATCGGCAGCATTGGTCAAGCCCGTCTCTGGCTGAAGATTGTTGAGGAAATATTGCCAAGCTGTCCGGGCGTTGGCTTCTTCTTCTGAAGTAAGAGGTGCGGTGATGGCACCACAACTTCTGGCGAAAGCGATCGCATCCGGTGCCAGGAAAGGCTTGTCTTCTTCCAACCGTTGGGGGTCAGGCCCCTCGGCGGAACGAAAAGCACACATACTGAGGCCTAAGCTAAGGCCCACGCCGCAGCTCCCCAAGATTAGGGCTCTCAAGGTTTGTTTGAGTCCAATAGCCATGGTTCTATCTCACTAAGTCGAACAAAAGGGGTGAAAAATCATAGTTAGAGGTTGTTTGAAAATTCGGCTTAGCCTCAAAATTGGGACTAAGCCAGATGATTTAAGCTCCAGCTTGTGTAAATCAGCGGCTCTCATGAGACTCGCTGCTACAGCAACTAGCCTTTTTCAAACAACCTCTTAGGAGGAGTGGAAGCAACTCACCTCAAGTCGTCAGCCTTAGACTTCAGCCATTCTTAGCCAACAATCCATGGACAACGCTCCGTGGAAGACAGCGTTCCGTCCTCATCGAGTCAAAATGAAAAAGCAGACCTAGCTTCCCCAATACTCCTTGGGCTTAGGGGTTCGCATCTCGATACTGACCTCGTCACTTTCGGGTAAGCCCTGGCCACTGTCGCCCCGACGCACCTGCTTCCACCAAGGGGAATCCAAATCGCGGTGGGCCTGAACAATGGGCTGACGATCCGTGGACTTATGGAGCAGCGCCTGGAGGATCAAACTGTTAGTGCCTCCGGTAAAGCCGAGAACCCGCTTACCATTGCTCTCCTTAAAGCCCTCGTAATAGCCCAGGTTGTGGTTGTACAAATCCAACGTCGCTCGCCACAGTTCTTGGCTATAGGGGTGATCGGGATAGAGGGTGTGATAGGCAAAGGCCACAGCTGTACTGACAACTCGACCATTCCGAATCGGATCACCATTGCTATCTGTCGCGAGCCAAGGTTCGCCTTCTGCAACCACCGTGCTGTGAACCACCCGAGGACTTCTGGGGCCCAAAGTTGTCCCTGAAGCACTGAAAGTTCCAGTCCGGGCATAGCGGTTGGCCTCCGCATGGAAAATGGCATCCACCAAACGTTTCATCTGGGGGTCAAAGCCAAACTCCAAACCATAGAGAATGAACGGTGTACTGATGGTGTTCAGTCGCTCTTTCTCTGCCCGGCGGCGTCGCTGGGAGCGCTCTACTGGCACAGCCTCTTCTTCCACTTTGGCCGTCTGGTAATTGCCGCCCACTGCGGAGTCAGCCACATCAAACCCCCAGAGCTGGAAGCCTCTGGCTGCGTATTCTTCATAGCCGAGAATTTCCGCTGGCTTAACGCGCAGTTGATCGCGTCCCTTGGAGTCCTGGCCAATGTGGGCATTGGCAATGCGGCTATTGCGCACCACTCGTAGATAGGACCAATCCAACAGGGTTTGATCCACCACGTCAGCATATTGAGGATGGCAAGTTTTGAGGCTATGGAGTGCCGCTAACATGCGACCCAAATCTAAGCCAGACCATCCGTTGCCTGCGGGATTATCGTTACCGCCATAGTCCACAGGGGAAAGCGTACGGGTGTTATAGGCCCGGTGGGGGAGTTCCCCTTCAGCTAAGTCCATTTGGCCCAGGGCACCCAGAAGGTGACGCACCTTTTTATCAAAGGTTTTGCCATCAATAACCTCCAGGGAGTAGGCCGCATGGAGGGCTCCGAGGTAGTCACCCAAGCCCCAGAGCGTGGCACCGTTGAGATCAGCGCGATCGCGCACTAATCCGGTGGAGGCCATGTTGGACTCGAAGTACTGCCAAGCTGTTTCGGCATAGCGGCGATCGGTCACGCTCAAGGCCCGCTCTGGAACCGGACAAGCCGAGGTGCCAATGCGACGGCTCACTGAGGGAATCGGTGCGACGGAAACAGCAGGCGGCGATCTAAACGGATCCTCGGGTTGGGGAGGGGGTGACGTGGGTACAGGCTGAGGCGGCGATTCCACTGCAACAGTCACCGGCCGATTATCCGGAGCCACCGCCACCGGAGGAGCTGGTACAGGAACTGGAGCCGGCGCTGGAGCAGAAACCGGGAATTCCACTGGCGCAGAGATCGACACGGGTGCAGGAGCTGGCGCAGGGGCAGGAGCCGGTGCGGGCGCTGTAGCAGGAGCCGGTGCGGGCGCTGGTGCTGGTGTCGGTTCGGGAGCTGGTGCTGGAGCCAGTTCGGGAGCTGGCTCGGGGGTAGGAGCTGGAGCTGGCTCGGGTGCTGGCTCAGGTGCAGGTGCTGGCTCGGGTGCCGATGCCCCCTGATCCGCTGCTGCAGGCACTGCTGCTGCAGCTCCGCCGCCACCGCCACCGCCACCGCCAATCAAGGGCTGATTCCCTCGCGCCTTGTAATAGAGAATCTCCATGATCAGGCCATTAGTATTACCTGTCAGGATGTCGTTGACAGGAGGCTCTGGTTCATACAACCCGGACTCAAACACCCCGGCGTAATAGCCTCGCTCAGAGTTAGCAATATCCTTGACCTTATCGAAAACCTTAGTGGCGTATTCCTCCTCGGGATAAACATAATGCCAACCAAAAGCCGCTTTCGATGAGACCGTGCGCAGTTCCGGATGCAACTCATTCGTTTCGGTGATCACCGCCCAGGGCACACCGTTGGAGTAGACCGTGCTGTACAGGAAGTAAGGCGGGCCATTGATGTTGTCCTCGGTCACCGCCGTGAGGATGCCTGTATCTTCAAAGCGTCGCTTCTGAACTTCATACACCCGACGGGCATAGTCAGCCTGGTCTCCTTCTAGACCAAACTCGATCGCGTCCAAGATATAGGACTCACTCACCACATAGTTATTTGCATTAGTGGTCTGAAAATCCCGCTGGTCGATGGGGATATCAATACCGTAAATATCAACAAATTCAAAAGGCTCATAGGAGATCGCCTTGGGCACCTTATAGCCCCACAGCTCATAGCCTCGGGCGGCGTATTCCTCATAGCCCAAGCGACCTTCCTGAACCAATAATGTACTGTCATCGGGCAACACCGTCGCGCCGTACATCATCTCATCCTTCACCGACAGGTCCACCTGCCAGGACGCCACGATGCCTTTCATCCATTCACCGTATTGAGGATGGCAGGTTTCCAAGACATGGAACGCCGCTAGCATACGGCCAATGTCTAGGGCAGACCAGCCAATTCCTCGTTCCAAGGGATTGTTGCCATAGTCCACCATTTCGCCAGTGGCACTTTGGTACACCTTATTCGGCAACTTGCCTTCAAACAGCTCTAGTGCACCGAGACCTGCCAGGAAATTATTCAGCCGTCCATCAAATTCAGTCTGCTCAATCAGCCCCATAAAGCGTGCTGCATTGAGGGCCATAAGGTAGTTCCCCATATCCCACAGGGTTCCAGAAGGATAGCCCCCCGCCGAGTTCGAAAATCCAGTATCCGGCTGAGTATTATCGACAAAATAATTCCAAGCCGACTGTGCATATTTCATCTCCTCCGGGGTGAGCGGATTAGTGATAGCAGCACAGGCAGCAGGCCCATCCTGGGCTCGGACCGGAGAAGACCACAAGAGTTGCAATGGGAGTGCTAGAAGGGCATGGCAAAAGAGCCCCGCCACAAATAGAGAGAAGCGCCGGCACCAACGGCGTGACAGAGACAACATCATGGCTTGGACGAGTTGGAGTGGGCAGGTTTCCAGACAAGTTGAGGCTCAGTCTCAACAGGCTCAGTTTGAGCAGCTTGAGTGAACTGCCTAGACCCAAGTTCTAAACCAAGAATGATTAGAACCGAGCTCATTAAGCCGCCAAAGACTGACAGAAAGGAGAGCTTGGGGTCAGGGGGTTGGAAGTCATCAATCTTCATGGGACAGCTAGCGTGGGAAGGGGTATGGCCCCATGGCAGTCCGCCGAGAGATAGCGTTGAATCTGAATAACAACTGTGTGGTTGCGAAACTCCTGGTAGGGCGTTAGTGAATTCAGTAGTGCATCTCGACAATCAAGCCACGACGGCCTGATCAAATTCTGCCCAGCATATAGATGATTTAACTCAATTTAATCGGAGTTTTAGCAATTTATTTTGTCGATTTTCCGGATTTTTTAAGCCTTTAAAAAGTCAACCTAGTTTCCCGAAAATCGAATGAATTAGTGACTCGAAATAGCACAGATTAAAAACAAAATTTTCCGCCGAGTAAGTACCGAAAGGTATCGGCATGGTTCTCTGGGTAAATCCTTATTCTATTGCCTGAGATTGAGTGTGTTTTTGAGCCCAGGCACAACAATCCGAATCAACGAAGAAGCTGAATCTCTTACAGGCAGGAGCTTCTAGCAGAATTCCAGCCAAATATTTTGCAAAAATGTATGCCTCAGGCCCTAGTCGTTTTTACGGGGCCTAACCCAGCATATTCCCGGAGTTCACACAGTAACCCCTTGGGGAATATCCGCAGCAGCGGAAAATTCACACGCAAAATTCCCATCAGAGTGGTCTGAAGGAACTGCGATCGCATAATTTAGAACGAAGAAGCGTCACGTCCCATCGCTTCTATGTATGATTCATTACTCAAGGACTCCAGAGAGAAACAGGACAATTTGGTTGAAATCATTCTCAGCACCGCAGCATTTCTGAATGCTCATCCTCCAAGAGTCATTCCCATAGGCCAAGTCCAAGCATAAAAAAAGGCCTGCTCCAGCCACTCCATAGCCAGAACAGACCCACACAAGGTTTTCAGATATCTCTCAAAATTACCGTCGGCTGCAAATCAGCCTAGACAAAGCGGAACGCATTGCTCGTCATGCTGGTCAATTCCACATTCTCTACAAGACCCACAAGCTCTTGCTGGCCGTTCTCCACATAGAAAATGCCAGTACCTTGGGAATTACTGCCCAGCACATAGTCACTCGCAGTGCCATGTAGCTCAATAGTGTCACCCTTCGCAAAGTCAGTAATAACGGCCAAATCATTGGCCCCCTGAGACATTGCATCACCATCGTTGTAGTAAACCTGAGCCCCATCGCCCAAGCTAAACACATCCGCGCCAGCACCTCCCGTCAGCAGATCAATCTCTCCACGGCCTGCCGCAACAGCACCAATTTCCACACCGGAGATCATGTCACGGCCCTTGCCACCATCAATCGTGTCGCTACCGCGTCCACCTACCAGAATATTGCTTTGGGCACCACCTAGGAGGGTATCGTTCCCCTCACCACCGTAGAGATCACCTTTACCACTCAAGCTGAGTACATCATTGCCACCCAAACCGGAAATGGTGCCATTGGCGCGGTGAAGGGTATCATCAGCACTGCCTCCCTCTAATAGTCCTTTGCGATTTTGATAAACGCGGATGTAATCAATATCAAAACTGCTGGTTTCCGGAGTCGTCTCATCGGGAGAACCTGCCCAACTACCACCAACCGCCAGGTTAGCTAATAGATACATAGATTCCTGAGGAATCTCATCGTGGGTCGTAAAGGTCTTTTGACCATCTACAAAGAACGTAATCTTATTCGCATTCCATTCCATTCCAAAGGTATGAAATCCTTGGGAAAAGTCAGTCCCGGTGTAAGCAGAAGACTCTAAGCCATGGCCACCATCATCAGTCTTGTGGTGAACCGTATGGTGAACCGTCGTCGTATCATGGCCCAGGGCTTCCATGATGTCCAACTCAGGGGGCCACTCACCGGAAGTCGGCAACATCCAAAAGGCTGGCCAGAGACCTTGACCCGCAGGAATCTGGGCACTGATTTCAATGTAGCCATACTGAAAAGCTGCCTTGTCATGCCCCGAAAGCATTCCAGAGGTCCAGTCAAAGCTGGTGTCCTTCCCTTGTTGATCTAGCAACCATTGATCGACTCCTTCAAAAGCCTCGATGGGAGTATCTAATTTCTGAGCAACGATACTCATCGTGCCATCATCGTTGAATTCAAAAGCATCATCAACGTAGTACTGCTCTTCATTATTGAAGGTATTGGTACGGCTACCATAGTAGTAAGTGGTATTCCAATCTTCTAAAGAGGCAGCAGAGTCAAAATCTGACTCGAAGGTCAGTTCCATATTCTTATTGTTGCCGATTTTCTTAGCCATGATTTTCCTGGAGAGTATTGTTTAGAGATACAAGAATTCAGTAACCATCAATCATTTAAGACTGCGCTGTTTCTCATGAATCTATTAAAGCCAAATAGGATTAACTTGACTCCAGGAAATACACTCCTTGTAAAATTCAAATATCTAGGTAAAACCAGCTCCATATAACGAGCGAAGTACGGCATTCACTAATTTCAGAAAGGACGTATCATTCAATCAAAATCACAACTCAGATTAAAAAAACAATCAAAAAACACAGAGCTTCTGGAATTCTCATGTTGAGGCTGTTTAAGGAATTTATTTTTATTTCAACGAATCTATATCTATAGTTTTGTCAATTCAATTTTCTTAGTCGCCAGAAATCATTTAGCTATTCTAGCTAGCGAAATATATCGGTATTAACCTCTAAAAGATAGCTCAGTGTATCAACAGGATACTGCG
This sequence comes from uncultured Pseudanabaenaceae cyanobacterium, assembly GCA_938015405.1. Classification (GTDB taxonomy): domain Bacteria; phylum Cyanobacteriota; class Cyanobacteriia; order PCC-9006; family JAAUQQ01; genus JAAUQQ01. The sequence goes on along the minus strand of CALLPZ010000471.1, from coordinate 416 downwards.
CTCTAGCAAATAGCATATATATGACCATGCGCTCGCCAGAGTTAACGGTTAAACCGGTTCACTGACATCGAATCAACTCAGCAAACGCGAGCCCCTATAGGTCGAGGGTTTAGCAAAGCTGAGTACTGTCTATGGGCGAACGATGCCTACCAACTGAGGTCTTGAGACGGGGCCATTCAAAAAATTATCTTATCCAGTTAGAGGCTCGCTCCAAACCAAGGTTCTCAATCCACACGAACGAAAAAAAGCCGCCTTACGAAATTCGTAAGGCGGCCTTAGTACAGGCTTCTAGATAGTCCTCTCAGTCAGGCTTCTTTCGTTCGACAATCTCCAAGTTTAGCCTTTGAGATTATGCTTTTTCCGCAATGCTGCGGCCATACCAACCGCAATCAAACCAGACATTGCAGCAGGCTCAG
>CALLPZ010000470.1 GCA_938015405.1 uncultured Pseudanabaenaceae cyanobacterium | reverse complement strand
AATTCCAAAGCCACGAGCTTTAGCTCACGAAAGGTGGCTGCTCCCCCCTCAAAAAGTGGCTGTTGAGTCTGTTCCAAAAGCCCCAATAGATCATACGAAGGTCAGTCAGCATGTGCCAGTGCCACTCCCTGGAGTCTGATGTCAACGCTCCTGCAATGACTCAGCCTCCAAGAACAGGGGAATGGCCAGACTCGGCTCAGCCCAATCCTTAACGCTTGCTCAACACATCAGTGAAAGCCTCCAGTGTGCCCCAAGGATCAGGAATCAAGGCGGGCTTGGGCTTAGCAGCAGGCTTGGCAGCGGGGGCAGTGACCCGAGCTTCAGCGACGATGGGCTTAGCAGCCACCGCTGGGGGCTGGGGCTGCGCCTTCCGCTGGGGCAAGAAGGGGTTCGCGTTGGGGCGATCCAGGACTCGGTCAGTGACATCATCGATAATGCGGCCTAGGGTATGGCGTTTCGACTCAGCATTCTGCTGGGTTGCTGCTGCCTCGGATTGGGAGATTTCCGCAGTGAGGGCGGCAGCCCCCTGAACGATCGCCGCCATCAAGGGCTCAGTCTTGGCTGGAACCTGCTCCGCCGTATCTTCAACGGGAGGCAGCGAGAAATCTAAGGCTTCAGTGGACAAAGGCTCCTCTAGGGAAGCACTTTCCAAAAAGGATTCGGTAGCGTCATCCTGCTGCTCCGAGCCCAGGTGCTCCAAAGACAGCGGCGGCGTGGGACAACCTGCCGTGGCGACAGCGGCCAAGCAGCGATCTAATTCCAGCTGAGCAGACGCCCGGTCCCGAGCAATGCGGGCATAACTTTCGCGATCGCTGGCCCAGAAACGAACCACCCCTTGGGCATCAGCAGCGGCGATATAGCCACCGTTACTCCCAAACGTGACTTGGTGAATCGCATAGGGGGACTGCTTGGCAGCTTTAGAACCAAAACGCTTGGGCTTGACCTCTTCCGCAGCGGACTGGAGTGTGCGCGTGTCTTCCCCAGAATCCAGATCCCAGAGGCGAACGCTACCGCTGGTGCTACCGCTGAGGAGGCGATCGCCCGCTGGATTGAAGGCCAAATCCCTGACGGAGGTGCGATGGCCGCGCAAGGTGGTTTGCAAAGCTCCCGTGCCACTGTCAATGAGCTTAATCGTGCCTTCAGGCAAAGCAACGGCCATCATTTTGCCGTCCGCACTGAGGTTTGCAGCGGTGAGACCCGGCAGACCCAAAGCTTGAACAGGCTTACCCGAGTTACGGTCCCAAAGGGTAATCGTGCCCTGACTATCGGCGGTGAGGATGCGCTGACCATCATCGCTAATCTGCACTAAGCGAATGTCCTGGAGATGCTGAGGCCAAATCATGCGATCGCCCGTACTCGTATCCCAGAGGTGGAGGCGGTGAGCCCCATCGAGGCCCAAGAGCGTCTCACCATCAGGGCTCAACCGCAAATGGCTGACTCGTTGGGCATTGCCCTGATTGTTGTGAGCCTGCTTAGGCGCCTGACTGCGAGCCTGTTGTTGTTTAGCACTACCAGGCTTCGGAATCGCAGCTAAGCGACGACCACTAGGGCTACCCGTGGTTGGGTTGAGCTGCCAAAGAATCACTTGACCATCCGCAGTTGCCGTCGCGACCGTGAGCTGATCTTCGCTGCTGTCGCTAGCCGTGATGGCACTGGTCAAGCCCTCTGCCAAATTACTGCTGGTAAATGGTGCCTCAGAGAATGGCGTCTCTCCTTGAGCCGGGGCACCAATGACTCGCTCAGCGACAGGCCCCATCAGTGGCGCTAGATCGATGCCTTGACCGCTGTCACTATCCCAAAGCTGAAGCTGTCCTGCTTCATCCAAAACCAAAAAGGTGAGACTGCCTTGCTCACTAGGCAACAGATGGAGGGACTGGCGGGGGCGGCGGGTGAGATCACTGGCAGAAGAGCGGCGCAGGAGACCCGCATTTTGCAGAGTCGCGGCATGGGCAGCCGACTGGTGAACCGTCTCCTGAACGCGCTCTGGGGTAGGTTGCTGGGAGCGATGGGCCACGGTGATGGTGGAATGATTGCGCTGGGGAGCCGGAGCAATGGCTTCAACCTTTGGCTGTCCCGATGAAGCCACTACTGGCCTTACGGTTTTAGTTTGGGTATCCCAGAAGGTTAAGGTGCCATCTTGGTTGGCAGTGACTAGCAACTTACCGTCCGCGCTGAACTGAGCATCCACCACGGCGCTAGGCTCCTCTCGGAGAACATCACTGACGGAACCATCGTGGAGATGCAGGAGCTGGGCATCGAGCACGGTTTCCCCCTCGATATCCCGCTGACGAGTGGCCAAGAGCATAGAGCCATCATCGCTAAAGCGCAGGGTGGGTTTGGTAAATACGCGAAGAGAAGGGCTAGCCTTCTGGCGACGCGGGCGGGGTCTTGCCTGGTTCAAGAGGCTGGCTTCTAAGGGATCATTGGGTTCAAATAGAGCCGCTGGCAACGTTTCAGCCTGGGCAAAGACCTTAAAGCGGGACTGGAGTTGGCCACTGGATAGGTTCCAGTTCCAGCCCTGCTGGCCCTGGACCACGACTAACTGATCTTCAGCAGGGCTAAAGGCCATTTCCGAGGCGCGAAATTCGGGCTGGGCTGCAATCACACTGGGTAGCTTGAGATGGCTGACCTGCTCACCGCTGGTTTGATCCCAGACTTGAATCGTATTGTCACTGCCCAAGACGGCAATACGACTGGGGCCCATCAACGTGGAGACCACAGTAGTGGAGGTGGGCAGTTCATGTTGCAGCTCGCCAGTATAAGCATCCCAGAGGCGCAATTGGCGATCGCCACCACTGGTCAAGAGCCAACGACCGTCCTGGCTATATTCCATACGCTCAATCTCAGCGGGATGCTCTAAGCGATGGGCCACCCGAGGCGTATCGGACATCTGCCAGAGATACACCGTCTGCCCCGCAGCGGTCGCCAAGCTCCGCGCATCTTGGGGGCTGTACTGCACATGCTCAACGGGCTCCGGCAAGCTAGTGAGATGGTGATACATCCGGCCCGTTCCTGTGGACCAAACCGTCACTGCAGCTTGACCCTCAGCTCTGCCTGCCAGGGCTTTCCCATCGGCGCTGAGGCTAACTTCATCCACATTGGGAGACTTCACTCGATCTGCGAGGGCACGCCGGTCCACCCCAGGGGCAGGCTGCCCAATGGACAGTCGGCTGTGGACCTGGCGCATAGCGATGCCTTTAGTCGTCACCTCCACACCTTCTTCTGCCAAGGTCGCCAGCAGGGCAGAGGCCTGGGTCTGATCCACCTCTGGAGCGCTCGGCCAAACCAAACGACGCATTTGGGGACGCTGCTGCATAAAGCTCAGGCTAGATTCGCGAGTCGTCGCCCCCTGGCTCGATGTGGAAATATTCTGCACCACGCTATCCCCTTGAAAAACGGGGTCCAAACTCCAAAGGTTGATTTGGCCCTGGGAATCCAAGCCCGCCACATGCTTGCCGTTCTGGCTCATGATCAGGCCTCGCAGGGTATCGGTCCCTTCGACCTTAGCCAAAGCATGGAGCTGGGGTAGGGACTGACCCCGCAGGCGACGGTCAGACATCAAATCCGCTTCAAAGCCATGGCCGGTCTGACCATCCAGATTACGGTTTTCGGGTTGGTCGGGCGTGAGGTCAAGCTGGCCAAGGAGGAGGGAAGTCATGGGGTCTCCAAGATCTCGTTGGGGGCGGGCAGAACGATTCTGAGAACGATGGGCTAGGGCAATCTTGTCGTAGAGAGCCTGGGGGTTGAAGGTGAAGTTTCGCTTGGCAATGCGATGTTCCTGGGTTCCGCCTACGGGAGCTAAACGCCGCTGGGGAGTCCGCTGTTGGAACATCTGGTACATCAGTGCAAAGAGGGCAGCAGTTAAGGCCGTGGCAATGCCAATTTGAGCGAGGCGATTCTTGCGTTTGCCCTGTTGGCCGCGCGTTGCTTCGTCCTGGCTGAGGCGAATGAAATGTTGGGCCAAAGACGAGAGGTCATCGGGATGATCTCGCAGGTAGGCCTCAGCTTCACTGAGGCGCTCACCTTGTAGCCAGGCTTCATTGCCAAATAGGGCATCACCTTCACACCAGTCCTCGGTTTGGCGCTCAATGCGACGTTGCTGGGTGAGGCGATCGCGTTGCTTACCAATCCAGCCGCGCAAATCCGGCCAATCGCGCACCAAACTCTCGTGACTCGCCTCCACCCAGTCATTGGACTTACCCAGAAATGGGAAGGAGAACGCCGCTTCTTCCTCTGGGGGCAAGGTAATGCGATGGCTGGCACTCACCACCAGACGAGATTCAATCAAGGTTTCCAGAACCCCAGCCAGAGCTTCACTCTGGGGGCCTCGATTACTACCCAACTCACTTTTAGCAACCCGCCGTAGGCCATCAGGGGCACCTTCTCCCAACTGCGTTAGCGCCAGAAAAATCCGCTGAACAAAGCTCTGATCGCTATCTGACAGCTCCTTTAACAGGCCTGTTGCCTGGGTCACCAGCAGACCTCGAATGCGGCCCATATCGGCGTAGGTGCCTAAGCGCATGACGCGATCGGGAGTAGCTCCCACGCCTGCCGTTGCCACCTGACGTAACCACACGGAACGTAAACTCAACTGCAACAGCGCCAGGCGAGCCGGTGACGCTGCCACATCTTCCATCAGCATGTCAGCGAGATGAATCTCACATTGCCAACCCAGGCGCAATGCTG